>NZ_CAUWGY010000032.1:0-24387 GCF_963558415.1 uncultured Ruthenibacterium sp.
AGCAGTGAATCCGTTTGCGCTGCTCCGGAAACGGTCAAATAGGCACTGTGTAAACATCCTGGACAAAATTTTCGCTGCCCACATACATGACAAGTCCTAAAGTTCCGTTTCCTACCGAAGCAGGCTCCCGTTCCAAAGAAAAGTAGTAACTGGAGCGCACTACGCCTACTACTTTGAATTCCCGCCGGGCCAGTGTGTCATCCACATCTTCATTTTCCTCGGAGACTGTGAGCACATCGCCCACGGAGAAGGATTCCGAAGTAAGCGTCCCCTGCTCTACGACACATTCATCCTCTTTGACGGGCAAACGGCCCTCTACTACTTCCACACGGTTTAAGTAGTTTTCCGGTTCCTTCTCTTCAATCTGATCCAACGGCAAACTGTGAATACGCGTGACCAAGCTGTCCCCATTGGGAGTGTCCACCATCACATCCGTAGACCAAGCGGGCATTACTTCCTCTACCCCATCTACATCCCGAATGGCCTCAATGTCATCCTCGGACAAGCCCAAATCACTCATTACTCGGATGTCGTATAATTTTGTTTCATCAAAATACTTGTCACCGGAATAGCGCATGTCCGGTGTAGTGGCCAGCAGGCCGGCCAAAAAGCCAACCCCCAGCGCCACAATGGCAAAAATCGCCAAAAAACGGCTCATGGTCTGCCGCACAGTGCGCAGCACGACCTTACGATATGTTCTGCGCATTTACCACTCGATCCTTTCCACCGGAATAGGTTCGGCGTTCATCTCCACGGACTGAACGGCGCCACTTTTAATGCGAATGACACGGTCCGCCATGGCCGCTAAAGCCGAGTTATGCGTGATTACAATGACGGTGCGTCCCATCTGGCGGCACGTAGCCTGAAGCAGTTTCAGCACTTGTTTACCTGTATTGTAGTCCAGAGCTCCAGTCGGCTCATCACACAGGAGAATCTTCGGATTTTTTGCCAATGCACGAGCGATGGAAACACGCTGCTGTTCGCCGCCGGAAAGCTGTGCGGGGAAATTATCCATCCGGTGCTCCAGCCCTACCAGACGGAGCGTCTGGTCCGCAGGAAGAGGGTCCTTGCAGATCTCACTGGCCAACTCCACATTTTCCAGCGCAGTCAGATTTTGCACAAGGTTATAAAACTGAAAAACAAATCCCACATCGTACCGGCGATAGGTGGTCAACTGTTTATTGTTATAGGCACTGATCTCCTGGCCATCCAAATAAATCCGGCCCTCGTCACAGGTGTCCATTCCACCCAACATATTCAAAACCGTCGTCTTGCCAGCGCCAGAAGGCCCCAAAATTACACAAAACTCACCTTTCTCAATGGTAAAACTAATATGATCCGCCGCGGCGATCCTGGTATCGCCCATCTGATAGTACTTGCAAACGCCATCAAACTCCACAAAATGGCCCGTCATCGTTCTCTCTCCTTATAACAAACAGTATGTTAATTAATAAACGTACTGTTGATTAATTTGCCGTAACTTTATTATAATAAATGCATAGGGCAAGAGCAATCGGCAAAGAAGGCTTTTTTGTGGAAAAATAGACAGAGGCATGCTCTTTTGTCGATTTTCTTTGTGAAGAGTTTGTGAAGTTTTTGTGTGGGAGGAAACCATTATGCCGCAAAAGGATGATCGCCGCGTGCGAAAGACGCGAAACCTGCTGCGTCAGGCTTTGGTGCAGTTGATGAACCAAAAAAGCATTCAGGAAATCACAGTCACACAGTTGTGCGAAGCGTGCGACATTAACCGCGGAACTTTTTATCTGCACTACAACGATGTATACGATCTTTTGAACCGAATTGAACAAGAAATGTTGACCGACTTTGAAAATGTATTAGGACAGTTAGTGCCAGAAGAGATCGTAGGACAGCAGTCTCCCAGCCCCGCCATGTGCCGCCTGTTTGAATTTTTAGCTCAGAACGCTGATATGTGCAAAGTTCTTTTATGCAACAATGGGGACATGGCCTTTGTGGAGAAAGTAAAAGGCATTGTAGAAGCAAGAATCATGAACAAATGGAGCGCTCAGTTTGAACGCGCAGGATACGCTGAAAAAGAATATGTTTTTGCCTTTATTGTGTCAGGCTGTATGGGTATGCTTCAATATTGGCTGGAAAATGACATGCCGCTTTCTCCCTTGGAGATGGCAGCTATGATGGAGAGCATTCTGGTGCGTGGACTGACTGCGCTCCAATAACCGTGTAAAGTTCATTTGCCTTACACATAAAAAAGCAGCGTTTTCACATAGGAGAACGCTGCTTTTATTTAAACTTCAAACTGTACAGTGAAAAGATCTCCTTCACCGCTGTTTCCATCCTCATCTGTGTATTGTTCCAAATAAACAATTCCAAAGCTCGTTAAGTCTGCGGGCACTTCAAACACCAAATCATAACTGGCGCTTTCCCCATCTGCAAGTTCCCACTCCAACGGCATCATCGTGTCGGCATAAGCATCCAGTGACCACGCATAATCTTCCTCGCCCTCGCCCCATTGCAACTGAAAATCTGTATCAAACATGGGAAGAGCCTCGCCAAAGGTATTATCTATGGTCACATTGCATACCACCAATTGATATCCATCCGCTGCTGCATAACCTTCATATTCGCTTGCACTCTCTGCGCTATTGACCGTCCAATCAAAAAACATATTGGACAGCTTGTCGCCCACTACACCATCCAGTTTCTTTTCTGCCAATGGATTGACGCCCACACACGCCGTCAGACAAACTGCTACAACTGCCGCAACAACCAGTTTCCACACCTTTTTCATGTTTGTGTTCCTCCCTGTCTTTTAAAGTACTGGCCTTGGTTAAAGCATACTGGAAACTGCGAAAATTTTCAATATAAAATACAAAATGTATTATTTTATATTAATAATACATTTTTGGGAGTTTTTTGTCGTCTACGGTTGACAAGAACGTCCCCTTCGCGTATAATGCGATTGTTTGAAGTTCAAACTATAAAGGAGGCATTGCATGACTCCAGAGCAACAAATGTTAAATCGTTTTTTAGTAGAAGTGTTTGGTGACATTCTGCGCCTCGAGGAGGCAAGTCTGCGCAAACACTGCCCGCATCTTTCCGTAACAGAACTTCATGTTCTGGAAGCCGTAGCTGGCTGTACCGGAACGGAAGGTGCCGGAATGGCCGCCATTGCCGCGGCTTTGGGGGTAACGGCAGGGACCGCCACTGTGGCTGTAAAAACGCTGGAGCAAAAGGGATATCTGGCACGGACCAAAGCCCAAACGGACCGCCGGCGAGTTTACGTTCAACTGACGGACGCGGCCGGACCGGTGTTGCGTCAGCATGCTCTGTTCCACCAGCGTATGGTCGAACAAGTATCGTGCACATTGTCCCACGAACAATTGGACACTCTTTGTAAAGCACTCGAAACTCTACATGGTTATTTTCTATCCAGCCGTTAAGTTGCCATTTGAAAGGAGAAACTGTACATGATTCGAATTTTGACTGATTCTACTGCTGATTTTCCTGCAGAGGAAGCTGCCGCACTGGGTCTGCGCGTTGTTCCGCTACAGGTCAATTTCGGAGACGACCATTACCGGGACGGTGTTGATCTGACTCCCGAGACGTTTTATGAAATGCTGGAAAACGCTCCGAAACTTCCTACTACCAGCCAGCCCAGTCCGGAGGCCTTTTTAAATGAATTTGAAGACGCCAAAGCGGCCGGTGATGAAGTAGTTTGCGTACTGTTGGCGGGATTCCTTTCCGGAACCGTACAAAGTGCTCAAATTGCCAAAGCCGAAGTGGAGTACGATGGAATTTACATTGTAGACAGCAAAACTGCCACTCTTGCGGAACAGCTTTTGGTGCGCCGCGCCATCCAGCGAGTCCAGGAGGGCTTTACTGCACCGGAAATCGTAGCGGATCTGGAACGCGCACGGGAAAATTTGCATTTGTTTGCGCTGGTGGATACATTGAAATATCTGCACAAAGGTGGCCGGTTGCCCACGGCCGCGGCCATTGCAGGTGGTCTGCTGGGCATCAAACCGGTCATCGGTGTTCAGAATGAAAAGCTGGGCATGGTCGACAAAGCGCGCGGCCTGCCCGGAGCATACGTTGCCATCTTCAAGCAGATTGACAAAGTGGGCGGCATTGACGAAGATTGGCCCGTATGCGTGGGATATACCGGAAAGAAACAGGGTGTGGAACCCTTCATGCGCTATGTGACCAACAACCTGCATTTGCAAAAGCCGCTGTTGTTCCCCATTGGAACTGTCATTGGAACCCATGCGGGACCAGGGGCATGCGGAATCGCATTCTTTTCACATTCGCAGCAATAAGAAAAAGGGAGAGGCAACTGCCTCTCCCTTTTTTATGCAAAAATTACTTTTTGATTTGAGTCAACAGACTATTGATATATCCCTTTGCATTTGCGGGCACCTTTTTGCCCATCAGGTTCAGGATATTCTCCAGTGTCATGGACTTGATCATGCCCATCATGTTTTTCATGCTTTTGCCCATTCCGCCGCCGGCGCCCATTTTGTTAAACAGGTCTTCCAAAATCTTGGCGCCTTCTGCATTTTCCATAATGGTGCCGAGTTTGTCCTTAATGGACAGGTATCCCTCGGGGAATTCCAGTTTCATTTCGTTGCCCAGTTCATCAAACCAGTTGCCAGCCTCGGTCTGCTCCTGCGGCAACACATAGCTCTCATTGGCTTTGTCCACACCGTTCAAAGTGATGGTATCATCGGCAGCACCCTCTGCTTTTGCCGTCACCGTGTTGGCGCCATTGTGCAAAGCCACTTCCGGGAACACACACATATGGTCCACAGCCTGTACCTTTCCTACCTCAGAACCATTGACATACAAGGTCACTTCCGGGCAGTTGGTGTACACCGTTACATCCCGCTGACCGGGAGCACGATCCACAAAGCGAGCACCACATACATGCACCATGGGCTCTTTGGTCCAGTAGGCTTTATAAATGAAGAAGGAGTCCTTCTTAATCTTACGGTCGTAAGTCACCAAGCCTTTGTTGTTCCGGCCCTCGCATCCGCCTTCATCACGAGCATCGGCGGCAAAGTCAAACATATTCCAGACGTGCGTGCTCCAAAGATAAGGACGCGTAGCAAAAGTTTTCAGCATTTCGTGGTGATAGTAAGCTTGATATTCCTCGGTGTAATCGTGATTTTCCGGTTTCGCAGAGTGCCAGCTCAAAATAGCCTCGGCGCCATACTCGGACACACCCAGAGGACGGTCAGGATTCTTTTTGTGGAACTCATCCAACCAGGAACCATTCTCGGACACATCGCCCACGTACCAACCGAAATAATGGTTGTAGCTGAGCACATCGGTGATGTACACGTGTTCGGAATCCATGGGAACCATAGAAACTTGTGCCATGGTGGTCAAACGGCTGGGGTCCAGTTTTTTGACCAACGCGTTCAACTCGCACAAATTCTGATACAAAGGCTCGCTCTCACCGGCAATGGTGATTTCGTTGGAAATACCCCAGAAGAAAATAGACGGATGATTGTAGTTCTGCGCAACCAGCTCCGTCATTTGGCTGATCGTATTGTCCTTGGCATCTTCCCCTTCACGGAAAACGCTAATAAAGGGAATCTCTGCCCACAGTACCATACCTGCCTTGTCGCAGATATCATAGAAATACTGTGCGTGCTGATAATGCGCCAAACGAATGGTATTGGCGCCCACCTCTTTGATCAATGCCAAATCTTCGTCGTGCTCTTTCTCGGTGATGGCCCAACCCATATCCTGACGGTCCTGATGACGGGACACACCGTGCAACGGATAGCTCTTTCCATTCAGGAAGAAACCATTGGCAGGATCCACATGGAAGCTGCGGTAACCATAACTCACAACCACTTCATCGCTCACTTTGCCGTCCTGAATCAAGCAAAGCTGTGCAGTGTACAAATACGGATCATCCAGTCCGTTCCACAGATGCGGATTCTCCACATCCAGAACGATCACGGTATGCTCCTGTGCCGGAGCGCTGGCACTGGCGACTTCGTTTCCCTGAGCGTCTTTCAAAACGCACTGAACCAAGCAGCCCTCTGCATGTACGGGGAAAGCATCCACACGCGTTTTTCCGGCTACATGAGGAGTGACAAACACACCATTTGTACCACATTTCAACAAATCGAAATGCGCAGGAGCAACTTCAATGAAGCTCACATTGCGATACAAGCCGCCATAGAAAGTAAAGTCAGCCTGCTGAGGATAAACATCGCACTCTTCGTTGGTCACATCAACGACTAGCTCATTGTTTGAATCTTTGAGCACATCGGTCAGCTCAAACCGGAAAGTAGAAAAACCACCTTTGTGTGTGCCCAGTTCTTTTCCGTTGCAGCTCACGGTTGCCACATGGTTAGCACCCTCGAACTGAATGTACTGACGTTTGCCTGCAGTAGGAGCCGGCAATTCAAATTTGTAGGTAGCATGGCCGCGCCAATAATCGCTTCCGCCATCCTGTCCATCCAGGTTGTTCCAAGTGTGAGGCATGCTCACAGCGCTAAATTCTTCGCCCTGCTTTGCAAACAAGGCTTTTTCCAAAACAGTCTGTGTACGCATCATAATTTTTGTTCCTTTCTGTTATTCCCAATCCACATTTTTATTTTCTCACATATGCGTATCCCACATGCCGCAAAATGCGTCCACGGGGTCGGTTCCTGTAAACTCGCTCTCACCGCACATCTTCTCTACCAAGGCATCCAGTGTATCATCCTTCGCGTCATAAGCATTGATATACGTGCGAGCCTGCGGCACATCCGCCAAAAGGAAGGGATGTCCTACACTGGCCACGACTACGGGCAGCTCATGCACGTACCAAGGAATCTCTCCGCCGCCCTTGCTCATAGCCCAGGCAACGCGCTCGCAGGTCTGTCCCATTCCGTTTACCTCGCCCAATGTCAAGACCAAGTCCTGCTTGGCTACGAAGTCTTTAATGGGTGTCTTGCCTGCAAAATAAACCATCATAGCGCGCATCATTTCTGCACCCTGGTCCGGTTTTTCGCCATTTTTCTCTGCCTCAGCAGCTTTCGCAGCAGCCTCTTTTTGCAGCTTGGTCACAGGATCTTCGTAAATTTCCACCTCAAAGCCACGCTGTTTGAGCCGCTCGGCCAGCTTCTCGGCAGTGCTGGGACCCTTTCCGCCTTTCATCAGTGCAAAGATACCACCACCGGATGCGCCCTTGGCAGGTACCAGCATAATACGTTTGTACTTTTCCGGAGTAAGCGGGAATACATTGTCCTTATTTTTTACCAGCGTCACTGCGCGCTCGCTGACCTCGCGTGCCATGGCCTTGTGCTCTTCGCAACCCACTATGCGTGCCATGTCCTCACGGGGAGGCATGATTTCCGTAGATTTCTTTTTATGCAGACCCAAACGAGCCTTCAATCCCAGGATACGCTCCAGCGCCTCTTGTAAACGCTCTTCTGTAATGACGCCGTTTTTATACCCATCCATCATATAACCGAAGTCTTCGTCCATATCATTGAAGAACAGGAACATATCGCAACCAGCAGCAATGGCACGGGGAAGCATCTCACTGCGCTTCATCATACAGGTCAGGCCCACCATGTGAGAAGCGTCCGTCAAAATCATACCGTTGAAGCCCAACTCTTTGCGCAGCAATCCCTGCAGCAATTCGGGACTGAGCGTCGCGGGCATAATGTCTTCATCTTTAATGGAAGGATTGATTTTTCTCGTCCAAGCCGGTTGCATGATGTGCCCTGCCATGATGGCTTCCAAGCCACAGTCGATCAATCCCTTATACACCTTGCCATAAGTGGCCATCCAAGTGTCACAATCAGCGCTGTTGACGCTGGGAGACAAATGCTGATCGCGTTCGTCAATGCCGTCGCCGGGGAAGTGCTTGGCCGCGCAGCCAAAACCTGCATTCTCATGAGCCCCTTTGAAATACGCCTGTGTCATGCGCGCCACCACATCGGGATCATTGGAGAAGCAGCGCTTTGAAATGACCGGATTACGCCAGTTTTGGTTGATGTCGGACAGCGGCGCAAAACTCAAATTGCAGCCAATGGCCGCCGCTTCCTTATTGGAAATACGGCCCATCTCATACGCGTATTTCTCGTCACCGGTAGCGCCGATTTTTACGGGCATACCGATTTCGGTTCCATCCGTGCAAGCACCATTTCCGCCACCCTCTGTGTTGCAGGCGATGATAAGAGGAATCTTCGCATTTTCTTGCAGAATACGATTCTGCTCATAGATTTCATCCGATTTTCCGGGATTGTAGCGCACACCACCAATATGGTATTTCTGCACGCTTTCCTTTAAATAATTTTCCTCGCGGGAAGATCCCATGTTAAAGAACAATTGACCGATTTTTTCTTCCAGTGTCATATTGGCAATGGTATTTTTTACCCACGCCACACCTTCGTCATCCAAAAAAAACGGATTGGCTCTCAAATCAACCATGCGAACATCCTCCTTAAAATTCTTTTTGAAAAACAACCGGACACTTTTGACCGGTTTTACTTTTTTACATTTTAATGATATCCAATTTTTAGGTTTTCAATGAGAAAATTATTTGCAACAATGGTAATTTTTTTGCTATTTTTTAAAAAATATCAAAAAATATCTTTATAGCATCTAGAAATTACGATTTAAACCCGATATATTAAAAATAGAAAGCAAAATCGAGGTGACCTTTATGGCCAAACTGAAACAGCACGCACTCGCTTCGTTTTCAGAACTTGTGCAAGTGATGCTGGACACAAACTTTATCTACGTGAACCGTCGCTTGGTTCCGGACGAAATTCACGAGCCCAACTATATGCCGCCTCTTTTGAAAGAGCGATTTCACGATTTGCTTTACGGCGGTCTTTTGTTTGAATGCGAGCCGGACAACAGTGTAAGCGGACCGTTTTTCATTTATGAGATTGGCCTTGCCTGTGATACGTATATGTCGGTACTTTGCCTACCGGAACACGAAGGATTTATTCTAATCGGACCTTACCTTCCAGACACTACTCAATCCGATACACTCGAGGCTCTGTTGACCGATGCGGGCATTCCTCTTTCCCAAAAGAACATTTACAGCACTTATTTAAATACCCTGCCCGTTTTGGATCAGTCCAAACTTTATGTTGTCTTTTCCGCATTTGTCTCCAGTGAATACCAAAAAGAAGTTGAACGGGATTTTCACGGGTTCAATATATCGCCGGAACATCCTGCACCTTGTCCGGTATTTGAGGAAGATACGCTCCAGCTTCGCGCCGAAATGCTGGAAAAGCGTTACGCGGAAGAACACCGTCTTTTAAATATGGTCATCAAAGGCGACTTAGATGCAGTGTACAATATGGGTTCCAAAAGTTTTTCTTTGGACCGGGTTCCCAACAAATTGCGCAATGAAAAAAATTTGATGATCATTCTGAATACGCTGTTCCGGAAAAGCCTCGAAACCGCTCATGTGCATCCGTTGTACATCGATGCCATCAGCGGGAAATGGGCGGTACGCATCGAAAATATTGACCGAATCAGTCAGGTCGACGCCTTGCGCCGAGATATGATACGAGATTATTGCCGAGAAGTTCAGCACCATAGTTTGGCCAACTACACCCCCAATGTACGTGCCATGATCAACTTCGTGAACTTTAATTTAAATGACCCGGAATTGAGCTTAAAAAAAATTTCTGAACATCTTGGTGTAAATGCCAGCTATTTGTCCCAACATTTTAATAAGGAAGTAGGACGCAGCCTTCCGGAATACATTACGGACAAGCGCATCAGCCAAGCCAAGCAGCTTTTGTCCAGCGATACGAACTTGAGCGTAAATCAAATTGCATCTGCCACTGGATTCACCGATGTAAACTACTTTACAAAAGTTTTTAAACGATACACCGGTTATACGCCCACATCTTTTCGCAAGCAGTAGCAAAATAGTAAATTGTTTGTTTTTTTCTAAAATTAGTAAAAAAATTACCTGTTAAGTAAAATAAGTACTCACGCGAGTCTTTTAAAAATGTTATTCTGAAATCGTTAGAACGGCGTAATGACAATACGCTTCAAATTAGTACAGTAAATCTTGGGAGAAGGAGACAATATTATGGCATACGATACCAATGCTTCTGTGCGGCCGTTTGGCATCCGTGACAAGATCGGCTACTTGTTCGGAGACCTGGCGAATGACTTTACTTTCATTTTTGCCAGTAGCTACCTGATGAAGTTCTATACTGACGTTCTGGGTGTTTCGGCCGCACTTGTGGGCGTTTTGTTCTTAGTGGCGCGCTTCGTTGATGCGTTCACTGACGTGGGAATGGGTCGTCTGGTAGATACCTTACCCGCCGGTAAAAACGGTCGCTTCCGCCCCTGGTTAAAGCGCATGGCGATTCCTTTGTTCATCATCAATGTTTTGATGTATCTCTATCCGGCTGCTAATCTTCCGACGAGTTTGAAGACTGTGTACATGTTTGTTACCTACATTTTATGGGGATCCGTGTGCTATACTGCTGCCAATATTCCCTACGGCTCCATGGCTTCTGTTATTACTGCTGAACCTGGGGAGCGCACCAGTTTGTCCACATTCCGCAGCATGGGTGCGATGATTGCAGGTATTTTGATCTCTGTCATTAGCCCGTTGATTCTGTTCCGGACAGAAAACGGCGCACAGATTGTTATTCCCGAGCGCTTCACCATTATGGCTGTAATTTTCGGTGTATGCGCAATGATCTGTTATTTGCTTTGCTATAATCTAACCACTGAGCGCATTCAACTAGCGCCCAAGAAAGCCGAAAAGGGAGCCGGCTTCTTTACACTGGCTGAAACACTTTTGACCAACCGCGCATTGCTGGCCATTATTGGCGCTGCACTTGCTATGCTGCTTTGCCAACTGATGGCGCAGAGCATGAATATTTACCTGTTTACCGACTATTTCAAAAGTGCAACTTTGTTGAGTGTCGTCTCACTGGCCAGCTTTATCCCCATGCTTCTCATGGCCCCGATTGCTCGCATTCTTTCTGAAAAATACGGTAAAAAAGAATGTTCCATCGTGGGTGTTGCTATCGCCGTATTGGGCTACGGCGCCCTGTTTGTAGTACACACCACAAACCCCATCGTCTATATCGTTCTGATGCTGATTGCCTCCATTGGCATGGGCTTCTTCAATATGGTCATTTGGGCATTCATCACCGATATCATTGACTACCAGGAAGTTCGTACTGGAAGCCGTGACGACGGTACCGTATACGCTATTTATTCTTTCAGCCGCAAAGCCGGTCAGGCTCTGGCGGGCGGCATCGGCGGTTTTGCTCTGTCGGCGGTAGGCTATGTCAGCGTCGCTGCGGGTCAACCTGCGGTTCAGCAAAGTCAGGCAACGCTGGATGGCATCTACAATATCAGCACTGCAGCTCCTACCATTGGCTATTTAGTCGTTTTGCTGCTGCTCATCTTTGTGTATCCTCTGGGCAAAAAAGAAGTAGACAAAAACGTGGCCATTTTGAAAGAGCGTCACGCCCAAGAGAAATAAACAACACTTATTTGCGGAGCAGGCACCCCCTGCTCCGCATTCTGTATTTTTACAAGGAGGAAAGAATCTATGACGAACTCCTTTGCTGACTTCGAAAAGAAAAAGGCGTTTCTTGTTTGTGTGGACTCAGACGGCTGCGCCATGGATACCATGGACATCAAGCATTTTCGCTGTTTCGGCCCGTGCATGGTCGACGAGTGGAAATTGGAACAATGGCGAGAGCCGATTCTCTCCCGGTGGAATGAGATCAATCTTTACACCATGACACGTGGAGTAAACCGGTTTAAAGGCCTGGCCATTGCCCTCGAGGAAATTGACAGGCAATATACACCCATTGAGGGAGTTGCGAATTTGATAAACTGGGTAGAAACCACTCATGCGCTCTCCAACAGCGCACTGGAGCAGGCCATTGCGGTTACAGATAGCCCTTGTCTGCGCAAAGCACTGCACTGGTCCCAACAGGTGAACGCCAGCATCAACCTGTTGGATGAATCTCTAAAAAAGCCTTTTTCGGGCGCTGCCGAAGGATTAGCGGCTGCGGCTAACTTTGCGGATGTGGCCGTTGTGTCCAGTGCTAATCGCGACGCAGTACTGGAAGAGTGGAGCCGATACAATCTTCTGGAACACGTAGATGTTGTTTTAGCACAGGATGCCGGATCTAAGAAGCATTGCATTGCCGAACTGTTGAAAAAGGGATATGCACCTGATCATGTGGTGATGGTTGGGGACGCACCCGGAGACCAGGCGGCTGCTGAAGCCAACGGTGTATACTTTTATCCGATTCTGGTAAAAAAAGAAGCCGACTCCTGGCGGGAATTCTGCACCGAAGCAACGTCCCATCTTCGCGACGGCGACTATGCTGCGTACGGAGAAAAAAAGCTGAATGCATTTTTAAAAAATCTTGGCGGCTAAACCATCAACTTTATTACAAAACCCGGGCGACCCAAAATGGTCGCCCGGTTTTTTCTTAAAATGAAGTCACACCATAGGCTGCGTTCCAAAATACTGGCAAATCGCTTGATAGTAAACTTGTGCAGCCCGTTCACATCCTTCGGGAGAGGCCCAGTTTTCTGCGTCTTGTGCATTGGTGACAAATCCTTGTTCTACCAGCACCGCGGGACAAGGTGCTTTTTCAAGAATGCCAAAACTTTTCAGTTCCCGCACTCGATCGTCCTCGCTGTCCACTAAAATTTTTCGTTTTCCCTCGTAATATGCAAAACGAATCCCATTTGTTCCGCGCAACCGATGCCCCGCTTGTTCCATCTGCTGTGCGATGCACTGTGCAAAAGCCATGGACTCCTGTGACCAGACGCGTCCTGGCGGTGTGGGAAAGCACTCAAATCCATGAGAACTGCTGTCCCCGTCGCTATTACCATGTATGCTCATCAAAAGACACGCTTTACGCTGGGCGGCCGTTTCCACGCGTTCATCGACGGAATATTTTTCTCCGTTTGGCCGAGTGCGCACTGGAACAAAATTATCATCCAAAGCCAATAAGTTGTACAATGCATCTACCGTCTGCTCACATAAAACCACTTCGTCCAGATATCCCTCGGCCCCAGTATCCATTCCACCGTGGCCTGCATCCAATGCCACAGTATAAGGCGGCTGCGTAGGCATCTCATACTCCATACTTACCTCTACCGTACGCCGGGTGCCAGCCCACAGAAGCAACAATACAATCACCGCCGCTGCCATTGCCAAAAGCCAGAACGGAGGACCCGAATACCGTCTTGGCCTTCTTCGATAAAATGATCGGCCTCGCATTGCTGCCTCCTCACTGTTGGGCGGGAGCTCCCAGTTCCGTCAAGCTCCCAAAGGTATACCCCATCTCTTCCCATTTGCTCAGCAATTCGTCCAAAATTTGAGCATTGGTCGCACTGGTAGAATGCAACAATACGATGGCTCCATCATGCGTACGCGGAAGAAGTTTGCTGAACGCTTTATCTCGAGTGGGCTGATCTTCTGTGTTCCAGTCTACATATGCCAAACTCCATAAGATTGTTTTATATCCCATTTCCTTGGCCCACACCAAATTTTCATCGCTGAATTTTCCCTCTGGCGGACGATAAAATTTGGGCATTTCCTGCCCGGTCACCTGTCCAAAAATTTCCTCCACATCCAAAAGCTCTTTTTCAAACGTCGCCCGATCCGTTTGTGATAAATCCGGATGATGCCATGTATGATTTCCCACCAGGTGTCCTTCATCCACCATACGTTTTACAAGCTCTGGGTTTTCTTCGATGTATGTTCCTACCACAAAAAACGCGGCTTGTGCATTGTGCTTTTTCAATGCATCCAAAATAGGTGCGGTATTTCCGTTTTCGTACCCTGCATCGAAAGTAATATATAAACGTTTTGTCCCCTGCTGACCACAATAGTATGCATCGTAAGGGGCCAACTCATCGCTGGTCAGCTCCGCACTTGGTGGCTGGTTCTCCTGCTGAAACGAAAGGCCCCAAGCATGGCTTTGTACTTCGGCTACCTGTGGGTCCGTTCCCAGAGCCATTCCGCCGACGGCAGAAGCTAGAATAAGGGCCATTATCCCCGTCAAAACACGATGAGTGGTTTGCTTTTTCATACAATAAAACATGATTTTCCCCCCTCGTGCAAACATATGATTCGAAAAAAGGCAGTATGCCGGCTTTTCTGGAAAAAAAAGCCTTGTTTATTGAACCCTTCCTCGCACACACTAACAGCATGGAGGTGTTCTGAATGCATGATTCCAAAAAACAGATCCACCGCTTTTCCAAAGATGGTCATCATTCCACCCATTTCGGCGGAGTGCAGAATGCACGAGTGGATCCATCACATACCATAAGAGATTTAGGATATGAAGATGACATACCCGCAGAATGGCTGCCGGCCACATATGAGAGCGGCTGTTTCGGCGGCTGGCACGACGAGCTTCCGGGCGACCCGGACTGATGGTCATTTACAAAAAAAGCGGCGCAAATGCACCGCTTTTTTTTACTTATTCTTTTTATCTTTTTTTCGGTTGCAAGCATCCAGCAAAATTTTCGCTTTTGATTCGCTGATCAAGAACCAAGCATTGCGCTGAACATTTCGAAATGGCAAATCGCCTACCATGGCATGCGAAACCTTTTCATTCACCTGTGCGTATGGCGAAAAATGCAAGGTTTTTCGCGTCATCACTCTGGCAACTGTTGCCAATGCACGCGCCAAGTGAGAATCCTGCATCTGGCGCAAAGGCGTGTTTCGGTCAAACTCTCCGAGCTTCGGAACTGAATTGTTCTGAGGTGTGCGACTGTGTACTGCATAAAAAGCCGCATCCGAAAACCGATTGTCTGAAAATGTTCCGTAAGGGCCCTCGGCACTTTGCGCATACGAAGGCATCACCGCTTGCCCCGAAATCAGCAGAGTCTTGCGCAAGGGAAGATCCCGACTACAAGCACCTACGCAAATTTCATACTGCCCTGCCTCGACGACAAACCGATGCTGCGTAGTATCGTAAAAAGAAAGCGCATCATACGGCACACAGATCTCTACCAGTTTTTCTTCCCCTTTTTCAAGATGCACCCGTGCAAATCCCACCAGAACATGCACCGGACGGTGAACTACCGAATGAGGACAGCCAGCATAAACTTGGACGATCTCGTCACCGGCTCGCTCTCCCACATTGGCCAAATGAACTTTGACGCATAGATCTCCGTTTTCCTTTTGTTCCACGTTCAAATCCTGATAGGCAAATCGCGTATAGGAAAGTCCAAAACCAAAGGGGAAGCGCACCTTTTGTCCCGCTTTGTCGTAATACCGGTACCCTACGTAAATGCTCTCATTGTACGTAACTACGCGGGGCCCCATAGGGAAATATCTCGCACTTGGATTCTCTTCAAGCCGCATGGGCCAAGTCTCCGCCAGTTTGCCGGATGGACATACTTCGCCAAATAGCAAGCGGTAGGTAGCCATTCCCAAACGCTCGCCACCCAAGGCCGTATACAATACCGCACGCACCTTGTCCAACCAAGGCATTTCCACCGGACTGCCCCCTGCCAGCACCACCACCAGATTGGGATTGGCCTGCGCCAGTTTTTCTAACAAACTCACCTGATTTCCAGGCAATTTCATATGCGTGCGGTCAAATCCTTCGCTCTCATAAAGATCCGTCAGACCCATAAAATAAACTACGGTCTGTGCCGTACGAGCAAATTGCACTGCCTGTTCTTCCAAGTCCGGGTCAGGTCGAGTATGATTTGTGTGATATCCCGGCGCGTAATTGACATAGGCCCATCCTCGTGCCTCCATGGCGCTGGTAAAACCAGTAGGACCGTGAGCATTGACAACACTGGATCCACCGCCTTGATAACGGCCAGTACCCGACGCCAATGCCCCGATCACTGCCAAATTGCTTTTTTCTTCCAATGGAAGGATGCCGTCATTTTTCAAAAGAACCGCCGACTGCTCGCAAGCCTTTTCTGCCAAGCTTCGATGTGCCGGCTGACTGTAATCCACCCGCGGCTTACGCGCATATTTCGCCACAAGGCGCAGCACATTTTTAACGGCTTCATCCAATGCCTGTTCGGACAAACGGCCTTCTCGCACGGCCTGCGCCACATCCTGATCCGTAGTTCCGCCGGAATAAGGCATCTCCAAATCCAGACCCGCTTTTACACCGGCTACTCGGTCATCCACCGCGCCCCAATCGCTCATAACAAGGCCGTCAAATCCCCATTCTTGACGCAAAATATCTGTTAAAAGTTTCTTATTCTGACTTGCATAAACACCATTGATGCGATTGTAACTGCACATTATCGTAGCAGGATGCCCCTCTTTTACTGCAATCTCAAAGGGCTTTAAATAGATTTCCCGCAACGCGCGCTCATCCACCTCTGCGGAAATCGTCATACGCAAAGTTTCCTGATTATTGGCAGCGAAGTGCTTGAGGCTGGCGCCCACTCCTTTTTTCTGGATCCCACGAATCATGGCCGCTCCCATCTTTCCCGCAACCAACGGATCCTCCGAAAAATACTCAAAATTGCGTCCACCCAACGGACTGCGTTTGATGTTTACACCTGGCCCGAGCAACACGCCCACACCGTGAGCAAGGCACTCTTCCGCAATCGCTGTCCCCACTTCTTCGGCCAGTGATTCATCCCAGGAACACGCCAGTGCGGCCGCCGTGGGAAAACACGTGGCCTTTACACTGTGTCCGCCGTTTGCCTTTGCGTTTTTGAGATCTTCCTTCCGCAGTCCATGGGGGCCATCGCTCATCCGCAGGGGCCACACACCCTTATCACACAGAGGCTTTGTTCTCCAAAAATCACGTCCGCTCATCAAACTTGCTTTTTCATCCAGTGTCAGACGTTTCACAAAGGCATCCAATTGGCGCTCCGTCATGGTTTGCTTCCTCCTATGGTTTTTTGATCTTTTCCCAATAAGCTTTGGCCGCCTGCTCCGTCTTATTCGGGCCATACTCATAATATTTTACTCCGACCAACACATCCGGAAGATATTGCTGCGCCACCCAGTGATTGGGATAATCATGGGGATAAAGATAGTGCTGACCTTTGTTTCGATTGTCCTCACCATCAAAATGACAATTCTGCAGTTGCCGTGGAACGGGACCTGTTCGTCCCCGGCGCAAATCCTCCGTTGCCGCCAGAATGGCGTCATGAGCGGAATTGGATTTTGGCGCCGTAGCCAATAAAATGGCGGCATCCGCCAAAGGCAGCCGTGCCTCCGGCATTCCCAGTTGCAACGCACTGTCCACACAAGCTTTCACAATGGGAATCGCCTGCGGATAGGCCAGCCCCACGTCCTCCGCCGCAATAACCAAAAGCCGGCGGCAGGCCGACAACAAATCTCCGCCCTCCAGAATACGCGCCAAGTAATGAATGGCCGCATCCGGATCCGAACCTCGAATGCTTTTCTGCAAAGCGGATAGACAATCGTAGTGCATGTCATCGCTCTTATCGTATCGTTGAGCCGATCGCTGCGTCACCTGTCCTACGATTTGCTGCGTCAGCATTCGCTGTCCATTTTCTTCCGGAAGTGCCGCGACTGCAAATTCTAAGCACCCCAATGCTTTTCGCATATCGCCGCCACAAGCGGATGCCAAAAGTTCCAGCGCCCCGTCTTCCAATCGAATGGGAATACCGTCCTCTTCACTCAGCCGTTTTATCGCATTCAAAAGCCCCTGCCGAACATCATCCGGTGAAAGGGGCTTGAATTCAAACACAGTGCAACGTGACAAAAGAGCGTTATAAATATAAAAATAGGGATTCTCAGTAGTCGATGCAATCAGTGTCACCGACCCGTCCTCCAAACACTCCAAAAGACTTTGTTGCTGCTTTTTATTCAGATATTGAATCTCATCCAGATACAACAAAATGCCATTCTGTGCAGCCAACGTCCCCACATCGCCCAACACCGCCTTAATATCAGACGTCCCGGCCGTGGTTCCATTAAGCTTATGCAGATGCATTTTGCTGTTTTCCGCAATGATTCGCGCCACCGTGGTTTTTCCCACTCCCGGCGGCCCATAAAAAATCATATTGGGCACTCGTCCCCGTTCCAGTGCGCTGCGAAAAACCTGCCCGGGTGCCAACAAGTGTTGTTGGCCGCACACTTCTCCTAATGTGCGCGGCCGCAGGCGATCTGCCAAAGGAGCACTCATAGCGTTCTCCTCACTGATGAACAACGGCACTGGAGCGCCAGTCGTTCATCTTTTTGGACGCATAACCGTTGCCCAGGAAATAGTCGATGGCATACACGAGACTCCGATCCCAGAAATTCCATTCATGGACACCATCCCACTGGATACGACGATAATACGCCAAATTCAGTTTATGCAATGTAGCGTGCAAAGAATCATTTTGCTCTACAATATGGTACGGTTCAATATCCTGCAATCCGTTGGTCAAGAGGATTTTTGGCTGACGCTGTGCAGGCAGCTCAGCCGCTTTCTGCGCGACATAATGCAAATTGCTCGCTTTGGGCAGCGCCAAGCTGTCGCCAAAAATGGGTGTAAACACTTCGCGTATTCCCGGGACGTTCGGATCACGCAGCATCAGCGCCAGATCCACCGCACCGGAGAAGCTGGCACAACCGCCCCAGATATCCGGTCGGGACATGCCGAGATACAGTGCACCGTATCCGCCCATAGATAAGCCCGCAATGAAATTGCGCTCTCTTTGCATAGGAATAAAGCGGAAAATATTGTGCAAAAGCACCGGCATTTCATCCACCATAAACGTGCGATATGCTCCGCCGTACATCATATTTTGATAAAATGAGTTGCCACAGTCGGGCACAATCAAAACAAGGCCATTATCCGCTGCATAGCGTGCTGCACTGGTCATCTGAAACCAGTCTTCAGCACAGTTTGTGTAACCGTGCAGCAACGTCAGACATCCCTTGATCTGATTTCCCACTTCGGCGGGAAGATCTGTAGGAAAATACAGTTTTACAGTAACTGTAGTCTGCAAAATCTGGGATTTCAGCTTGCAATCGATGTAGGCCATATTGACTCCTCTTTTCTTTATAAAAAACACGCGCTCTTTATGGCGCGCTTTCGCTCAGAATTCTGTCTTTTATTATATAAGAAACCGGGCGGTTTTACAATCCGCCCGGTATGCAAAAAAACATCTTTTTCTTTCTCACAACGTTCTTATTCGTACAAGGGGAAGCGCTTCACAAGATTCGCTACCGCAGTGCGCGTTTCCTCTTTTGTCTCATCAAAGCGGAAAATGCAATTGGCAATGCAATCAGCAATCACCTTCATCTCTTCAGGACCAAATCCGCGTGTGGTGACAGCCGGTGTGCCGATGCGCACTCCAGAAGTGACAAAAGGCTTTTCCGGATCGTTCGGCACAGTATTCTTGTTGGCGGTGATGTTCACTTCGTCCAAACGGGCTTCCAACACCTTTCCCGTAACGCCGGTGCCGCGCAAATCCACAGTCATCAAATGATTGTCCGTTCCGCCGGATACCAGTTTCACTCCCCGCTCCAAAAGCGCTTGGGCCAATGCGTGCGCATTGTCCACAATGGCCTTCTGATATGCTTTGAATTCCGGTTTCAACGCCTCGCCGAAGCACACCGCCTTGGCCGCAATGATGTGCTCCAGCGGGCCACCCTGCGTTCCCGGGAAAATCGCCTTATCGATGGCTTTGGCATACTCCTCCCGACACAAAATCAAACCGCCTCTGGGACCGCGCAATGTCTTATGCGTAGTGGTGGTCACCACATCCGCCCAAGGGACAGGATTGGGATGCAAGCCCGCCGCCACCAAGCCGGCAATGTGCGCCATATCCACCATGAACAGTGCTCCTACCTCTTTTGCAATACCAGCAATACGCTCAAAATCAATGATGCGCGCATAGGCCGAAGCTCCCGCCACAATGAGCTTTGGATGATTTTCCCGAGCCTTGCGCTCCAGTTCTTCATAATCCAGATACCCGTTCTCATCCACGCCATAAGAGATGAAATGGTAGTTTTTGCCGCTCATATTGACTGGGCTTCCATGAGTCAGATGACCGCCGTTGGACAGATCCATTCCCAACACCGTATCGCCCACATTCAACAGTGCAAAATAGACTGCCAGATTGGCCTGTGCTCCTGAATGGGGCTGCACGTTGGCATGCTGGGCACCAAATAACTCGCAAGCACGCTTACGGGCAATCTCTTCCACTACGTCCACACACTGGCATCCGCCATAATACCGGTGAGCAGGATATCCTTCCGCGTATTTGTTCGTCAGAACACTTCCCGTAGCCGCCATGACGGCAGGCGAAACAATGTTCTCCGATGCGATCAATTCGATGTTTTGTTTCTGGCGTTCCAGCTCCCGACGCATGGCCGCGCCGACTTCCGGATCGCGCTGTTCCACAAACCCAATGGTGTCCATCATATCCGCGTACATCTGCAAAACCCCTCTCCTATTTTGGCCTTCCAGGGCCATATTGTTTTTATTATAACTTTTTTTGTCTCGCCACACAACGCTTTTCTTGCGCCTGATACGCTTTTGTGCTATATTGTTCATACAATTGATAAAAGGGGGTTTTCCTATGCGCACCAAAGCGGATACCCGCCAAATTGTGGAGCGTTTGAAACAGGAATATCCGATCAGTGAATGTTCATTGACCTATGAGGATGCCTGGCAGCTTCTGGTCAGTGTGCGTCTGTCTGCCCAGTGTACAGACGCCCGGGTCAATGTGGTTACGAAAGAACTTTTTGCAAAATATCCCACGCTGGAGAGTTTGGCAGCCGCCGGTCCAGACGCCATCGAGGCAATTATCAAACCCTGCGGGCTAGGCAAGAGCAAGGCGCGCGATCTGTACGGCATGACCAACATGCTGCTGAAGGAGTACGGCGGAAAAGTTCCCAGTTCGATGGAAGATCTTCTGAAACTTCCCGGTGTTGGCCGTAAAAGTGCCAACCTGATTCGCGGAGATATTTTTCATCTGCCTGCTGTAGTGGCGGACACACACTGTATCCGCATGGCCAACCGCATTGGATTTGTCAATGACGACAAGGATCCAGTCCATGTGGAAAAAGCGCTGGTAAAGGTACTGCCGCCAGAAGAGTCCAACGATTTCTGTCATCGCTGTGTAATGCATGGCCGGGTAGTGTGCACCGCTCGAAAAGCCTATTGCGAAAAATGCTGTCTGCAGGAACTGTGCCGCACCGGCCGCAAGACACTGCCACAAAAGGAGGACGCAGAATGATGAAACGGATTTTCTTTTTCGTCCTGGCCTTCGCCTTGTGTCTGGGACTTGCGGGATGCGGTGGTTCTTTGCCTGAGGGCATGGATGAGGAGCAAGTCCGCCAGGCCGCTGAAACAACCATTTCCCAGTTGGTGGACGAAGACTATGCCGCTTTAACCGCATCGATGGATGACACCATGAAGCAAGCCATTTCTGAAGAAGAGTGGCCGGATATCTGGGAGCCAGTGGCCCAACAGATGGGAGCTTTTGTAGAATTGGAAAAGCACACCATTGTGGGGAAGGATGGCATGGCTGTCGACGTGGCAAAGGCAAAATTTGAAAATGGAACGCTCACTTTTACGCTCAGCTATGACACCTCGTACCGCTTAGCTGGTCTATATATGAAATAAGCAGTTGCCCGCGGCGTTGCCGCGGGCACATTTGTGTGTGAACACGTTTGAAAAGAGGCATTTTTTTGGAATCTAGAAAATCGTTGCAAAATTCTTTTGCCGCTGGTCTGCGGGACGGCCTTCCCATTGGCTTGGGATATTTTTCTGTGTCAATGACATTTGGAATTTTATGTGTTCTGGACGGGTTGCCTGTATGGGCCGCAGTTGCAATCAGCATGACCAATCTGACCAGCGCCGGACAATTTGCAGGGCTCTCCTTGATTTGTTCGCAAAGTTCCTTGTTCGAGATGGCCTTGACACAACTGGTCATCAATCTCCGCTACGCACTGATGAGCCTTTCCCTTTCTCAAAAACTTCACGCGAGCATCCGTCTTCCCGGCCGTCTTGGCATCAGCTACTTTATCACCGACGAAATTTTTGCGGTCGCGGCCAGTCAGCCCGGTGAGGTGGGTGGCCGCTATCTGACAGGTCTTGCCATTGCGCCCTATTTGGGATGGACTCTTGGTACGCTTTGTGGCGCTGTGGCCAGCGGTCTTTTGCCCGACAGTGTGCGCAGTGCTTTTGGAATTGCACTGTATGGCATGTTTTTGGCCATTGTGATCCCGGTCGCCCGCAAAAGTCGTGCGGTTCTGGGAGTGGTGACTCTGGCAGTGGCGCTAAGCTGCATCATGCGATTTGTGCCGCTTATAAATAGAATCTCCGATGGATTCGCCATCATTCTCTGTACCGTGATTGCTGCCGGAGTCGGAGCGATTTTGGCACCTGTTCCCGACCGAGAGGAGGATGACCATGTCGACGCGTGAATTTTTGATCTACATTGCAGTCATGGCGGGCGTGACCTATTTGATTCGAATGCTTCCCATGGTCCTTTTGCGCCAAAAAATCCACAGCCAGTTCGTAAAAAGCTTTTTATTCTATGTGCCTTATGCGGTGCTTGCGGCCATGACTGTGCCCGCTATTTTCGAAAGCACAGGAAGCTTTGTAAGCGCGTTGGCCGGATTTTTGGTCGCAGCCGCTCTGGCCTGGATGGGCGGGAATCTGCTGGCCGTGGCTCTGGTTGCTTGCGCCGCCGTTTACCTGGTGGAGTGGCTGCAGGGCATTTGGCGATAAAAACCTTGACAAGGGGTTGTTTGGTGCCTATAATGATACGCGGACATAAAAACAGGGGTGCTGTAAAAGGCTGAGATGCGATGGTTCGCAAACCCTTTACCTGATCCGGATAATGCCGGCGTAGGAAGTTTCTTTTCCATAAAGTGCTTTGTGCGCCTGCGGTGTGACCGTGGGCGCCTTTGTTTTTATGTACTACTGATGAGGGGGTCTCTTTTATGACCAAAACTTATTCGAAAACGCGCGTTCTGGTAGAATGCGCACTGATGATCGCCATTGGTACCGTGCTGGCGAACATCAAAATTTACACGCTTCCCAACGGCGGCAGTGTTACATTGTTCAGCATGCTTCCGTTCGTGCTGGTGTCTTTCCGGCACGGTGTTAAGTGGGGTCTGTTCACCGGCTTTGTCAACAGCCTTCTTCAGATGCTGCTTGGCTTCTGGGCCCCTCCCTCCCCTACCTTCTGGGCGTTTGCCGGCATGATTCTGCTGGACTATGTGATTGCCTTTACGGCTCTGGGTCTTGCCTGTGTATTTGCCAAGCCCTTCTCCAACCGGATGGTCGGTGTAGGTGTAGGTACCGCCGCTGTGTGCATCATCCGCTTTTTGTGCAGCTTCTTGTCCGGTGTACTGATTTGGGGCAATTTGTCCGACGGGTTGCCTGCATGGACATACAGCCTTGGTTACAATGCAAGCTACATGCTGCCTGAAACAATTCTCACAACGGTAGCCGCTGTCCTTCTGGCCCGGTTCGCCCCCAAGCTTTTCACAGCAGAATAACCAAAAACAACGCCGCAAAATTTTCACGCTCTGCGGCGTTGTTTTGTGGTAAAATAAGAAAGAGGAAAAGGCGCCCGCCTTTTCAAAACCGTGTCAAGGGAGGCTGACAGGTATGAGTAAACGCATTGTAATTTGCATTGGCAGAGAATTTGGAAGCGGCGGTCGTGAGATCGGCTGCGCAGTGGCGGAAAAACTGGGGATCCCTTTCTATGACAAGGAAATTTTGAAAAAGGCTGCCAAGGACAGCGGCATTGTGGAAGAACTGTTTGAAAATGCGGACGAAAAGCCCACCAACAGCTTTTTGTACACCTTGGCCATCGGCGCTCACGGGCAAGCTGTTAACAGCTTTACCAACTACAACGACTATCTAACCAACGATAAGCTGTTTTTGTTCCAGACCGATGCCATTCGAAAAATGGCAGACGAAAGCTCCTGCGTATTCATCGGTCGTTGCGCGGATTACATTTTGCGCGGACGAAAAGATATGTTCTCCGCTTTCATCCACGCTCCGATGGAACTACGCATTCAACGCATTTGCCGATTGTACAATTTGGAAGAAGATGCAGCTCGTTCTCTTATTAAAAAGACGGACCGAAGCCGTGCGAATTATCATAATTTTTATGCGGATCGCGATTGGGGCGCTGCCGGAAGTTATGATATGAGCATCAATTCCGGCAAATTTGGAGTGGATGGCGCCGTTCAGATGTTGGTTGCTGCCGCGGAAACATTCCGCAGTAAAAATAGTTGATGAAACATTTAAGCCGCCTTTCGAGGCGGCTTATTTTTGCGTCTTGATTTAGACAACATGTATAATAAAACAACTAAAACTCTATATTTTAAAGACGAAAATTGTGCAAAATGACCATTTTCTCCTTGACGAAGATATTTGAAATGATATAATGCAGGTAGATAGCAAGGCGGGGGAAAGAATGAGAAAAGACGTAACGATTCATGATGTA
>NZ_CAUWGY010000033.1:0-23612 GCF_963558415.1 uncultured Ruthenibacterium sp.
GTGGCCTTCCTGCCACCAGAACTCGCGGCTGCGCAGGAACGGACGGGTGGTCTTTTCCCAGCGCACCACGCTGCACCATTGGTTGTACTTCATGGGCAGATCCCGCCAGGAATGCAGCACGTGTGCAAAGTGGTCGCAGAACAGCGTCTCCGAAGTGGGGCGCACGCACAGCCGGTCCTCCAGCTTCTCGCTGCCGCCCATGGTCACCCAGGCCACTTCGGGAGCAAACCCTTCCACGTGGTCCTTCTCTTTTTGCAGAAGACTCTCAGGAATGAAAATGGGCATAGCTACGTTCTCATGACCGGTGGCCTTGAACCGCTCGTCCAAAAGTTTCTGGATGTTCTCCCAGATGGCATAGCCGTACGGGCGCAGGATGACGCAGCCTTTTACGGCGGAGTAGTCCACCAGTTCCGCTTTCAAGCAGATGTCCGTGTACCACTGGGCAAAATCTTCGTTGATGGGGGTAATGGCCTCCACCATTTTTTTGTTGTCTTTCATGTGTTCTCCTCACTCACGCGCCTCAAAAGAGGCAAAATAAATGCAAAAGCCCCCAGTATGCGGGGGCTGAAGGTCCGAAAATCAGGTGTTATCTTCAATATAACGGACGATGTCGCCAACCGTGTGGAAATTCTCGGTCTGGTCGTCCGGCACCTCAATGCCGAATTCGTCCTCAAAGCTCATTACCAAGTCCACCAAATCCAGGCTGTCGGCGTCGAAATCTTCCAGAATGTTCGAATCCATGGTCACGCGGTCTTCGTCCAGGTCAAGCTGGCTGCAAATGATCTCACGCACGCGCTCAAAAATCATTTCTATTCCCTCCATCGAATTGGCCCGCCTGCCCGTGGCAGAACGGGACGAATAGTCTATAAATTTTATAGCGTGTTTTCCGGGCATTGTCAAGCGGATTCACAAAATATTTTCAAAGCTCTTTTACAGGGCCAAGGCCCGGCGTTTTTACCGAAATTTTTTTGTGCGGACCCCCGCGTTTTTTCGGTGTGTCCATAGTGTTTTTGCCCCATGTGTGGTAAGATAAATAATTGTAGGGGATTTTTCGGCGCACCGGCGCCGATTTCACAAAAGGAGTTGGAAAGTATATGCTGACAGCAATTACAGGCATCAACTGGGGTGACGAAGGCAAGGGCCGCATGGTCGATTTGCTCAGTCAGGATTACGACATCGTTGTGCGCTACCAGGGCGGCAACAACGCGGGCCACACCGTGGTCAACGAGCGTGGCAAGTTCATTTTGAACCTGCTTCCCTCGGGCATTCTGCGGGAAACCACCGTCAACGTCATGGGCAACGGTATGGTCATCGATTTGGAGCACCTGGTGCACGAGATCGAAAATTTGCGCAAGGGCGGCATTGCCATCAGCCCGGACAACCTGAAGATTTCCGAGCGGGCGGTCATCTGCATGCCCTATCATAAGCTTTTGGACTGCTATGAAGAGGATCGTCTGGCCGATGCCAAGTACGGTTCCACCCGCCGGGGCATCGCGCCCGTGTACGGGGATAAATATATGAAGAAAGCGCTGCGCATGGGCGATTTGTTCCATCCCGAGACCACCAAAAAACGTCTTGCGGACATTGTGGCTTACAAAAATCTGACCATCACCGGCGTGTACGGCAAGGAGCCTGTGCGCGTGGAGGATATGTGGGCTTGGCTGGAGAAATACGGCGAAGTGCTCAAACCCTATGTGTGTGACGCAGGCCTGTATCTGGACAAGGCCGCCAAGGCGGGCAAGAACATCCTGTTCGAGGCGCAACTGGGCGCTTTGCGCGACATCGATTTTGGCATCTATCCGTACACTTCTTCTTCCAACGTGATCGGCGCCTATGCGCCGGTGGGCGCGGGCATTCCCAACCACAAAATCGATTTGAACATCGGCATCATGAAGGCCTATTCCTCGTGCGTCGGCGAGGGCCCGTTCACTTGCGAGCTGTTCGGGGAAGAGGCGGAAAAACTGCGCCAGGCCGGCGGCGAATACGGCGCGGCCACAGGCCGTCCCCGCCGGGTAGGTCCTTTCGACGTGGTGGCCAGCCGCTATGGCTGCCGGGCTCAGGGTGCCGACGAGATTGCCCTGACCAAACTGGATATTCTGGACAATTTGGACGAAATTCCTGTCACCGTGGCCTATGAGCTGGACGGCCAGGAGATCCATGACTTCCCCTATGGGGACGTGCTGGAAAAGGCAAAGCCCATCAACAAGATGCTGCCCGGCTGGAAACAGGACATTTCCGGCTGCCGCAAAAAGGAAGAGCTTCCTGCGGCGGCGCTGGACTACATTCATTTCCTGGAACAGGCCGTGGGTGTGAAGATTCGGTACGTATCCGTGGGCGCCGAGCGCGACCAGTACGTGGTTTTGTAATAAAAACGCCAGGGGCAGGCGGGAAACCCATTTCCCGCCTGCTCTTTTTTTGTCATTCACACAAGAAAACCTTTCTCCATACATTGGAAAGAAGGCTTTTTTCGCGAAAAGGTCAAAAACAGGGCAAGGGAGCGCAGATGATTTTATGAAGCTGAAATTCACCAAAATGCAGGGGTGCCAAAACGACTACATTTATGTGCAGTCGTGTGCACCTGTGCCCAATCCGGAGCTGGTGGCCGTGCGCATGTCGAACCGGCACACGGGCGTGGGTTCTGACGGGCTGATTTTGTTAGAGGACTCCGCCGTGGCGGACGTGAAGATGCGCATCTTCAACGCCGACGGCAGCGAAGGGCGCATGTGCGGCAACGGCGTGCGCTGTGCGGCGGAATATCTGTTTTTAAACGGCCTTGTGAAGGGCTGCATCGCTCAGGTGGAGACGGTTTCGGGCGTGCGGCGTGTGGAGCGTCTGGCCCCGGGCCTTTTGCGGGTGGAGATGGGCCAGCCGGATTTTTCGCCGGCGTCGGTGTCGGTGCGCGAGCGGCAAAAACCGATGGTGGAGGAACTGATCGAGGTCAACGGCGGCGCCTTGCGTGTCACCTGCCTTTCCATGGGCAATCCGCATTGTGTGGTGTTTGTGCCCGATGTGTCCCGATTGGATCTGGGGATGCTGGGAGCGGGATTCAGCCGCTGTGCGCTGTTCTGTCAGGGAATCAATGTGGAGTTTGTACAGATCACAGGCCCGAACAGTATGCGTGTGCGCGTATGGGAGAGAGGAAGCGGTGAGACCATGGCCTGCGGCAGCGGTGCCTGCGCGGCGCTGGCGGCGGCTGTGCGAACCGGGCGCATGTCCATGGGCCAGGAGGTCCGGGTGGAGCTGCCCGGCGGAGCGCTGACCGTGTGCTGGGGCGCCGATGGCATCACGCTGACCGGCGATGCGGCCCGGGTGTTCACCGGCGAGATGGAGCTGTAAGGCCGGGTCACACCCGGCGGAAAGGGGGCGGTCCGGTTGGAGCTGAACCGGAATTTTGCGCGTCTTTCGTCCGGCTATCTGTTTTCGGACGTAGGGCGCAGGGTCGCCGCTTTTGCGGAAAAACATCCGGATGTGGAATTGACAAGATTGGGCATCGGAGATGTGACGCTGCCCTTGGCCGAACCGGTGGTGCAGGCCATGTGCCGCGCCGCGCGGGAGATGGGCACGCCCGAAGGCTTTCATGGTTACGGGCCGGAACAGGGATATTCGTTTGCACGGCAGGCGGTGCAGGCCCAATACGCACAGCGGGGCGTGGTTCTTTTGGAAGAGGAGATTTTTTTGTCCGATGGAGCCAAGAGCGATTTGGGCGGGCTGATGGATTTGTTTGGCCCTCACAACATTGCCCTGGTGCCCGACCCGGGCTATCCGGTGTATGCGGACACCAGCGTCATGGCGGGCCATCCGGTGCGCTTCGTGCAAGGTACCCAGGCCAACGGCTTTTTGCCCGGACCCGACGGTCAAACCGGAGACATTGTGTATTTGTGCAGTCCGGGCAATCCCACCGGGGCCGTGTACACCCGGGAGGGGCTGACCGCCTGGGTGGAGTACGCGCTGGAGCGGGGCGCGGTGATTTTGTTCGACGCGGCTTACGAGTCCTTTATTCAGGACGACACGCTGCCCCACAGCATTTTTGAAATCGAAGGAGCGCGCCGATGCGCTGTGGAGATCGGCTCGCTGTCAAAGACCGCGGGCTTCACGGGCACAAGGTTCGGTTATACAGTGATTCCTCAGGAACTGGAGTGCCAGGGAATCCATCTGCGGGATTTGTGGCTCCGCCGGCAGTCCACCAAATGCAACGGGGTGTCCTACCCGGTGCAGCGGGCGGCCCAGGCAGCACTGTCCGAAGAGGGCAGGGCCGCCTGCCGGAAAGCGGTGGCATATTATTTGGACAACGCGCACACGCTGCGCGCAGCGCTGGAGGGAACAGGCGTGTTCTGCTGCGGCGGGGACAATAGCCCTTATGTGTGGATGCAGTGCCCCGGCGGCATGGATTCCTGGCAGTTTTTTGAATATCTTTTAAAGAACGCCCGCATCGTGGGCACTCCGGGCGCGGGGTTCGGCCCGGGGGGCGAAGGATACTTCCGGCTTACGGGCTTCGGCGAACGGACTGCCACCCGCGCGGCGGCAGAACGGCTGCGGGCCGCGGTGTTGGCCGCACAAAAATGAAAAAATGCCCGCCACTTTTGCGTGGCGGGCATTTTTTATTCAGCTCAGTCGATTTTTTAAATCCAAAATTTTTTGTTCAATGGTCAGGATCGTTTGCCGGAAGAATTCGTCCGACTGTCCGGTCGGGTCCTCCAGGCCCCAATCCTCGCGCTGTTCACACGGCAACAGGGGACAGTTCACATTGCAACCCATGGTCACCACCACATCCACGTCCGGCAATTCGGACACGAGCTTTACGTATTGGGTCTGTTCCATATCGATGCCGTAAAGCTGCTTCATCAAACGAACTGCATCCGGATTGATGCGCGGGACGATTTGTGTGCCGGCAGAGTAGCTTTCAAATACGTCGGCGGCAAGTTTTTTGCCCAATGCCTGCGCAATTTGACTGCGGCAGGAATTGTGAACGCAGACAAAGGCGACCTTCTTTTTATTGTGCATATGTCATCCTTTCTCCTTTTGAATCAGCGCCTTTATCTCACTGGGTTTCAGCACTTTTCCGCAACAGACCACTTTTCCGTCCACTACCAGAGCAGGCGTGGACATCACGCCATAAGAGGCGATTTGTGCAAAATCCGTCACGTGCCCAACATCGGTCTTCATGTTCAGTTCCTGCAATGCGGTTTTGGTCGCTTGCTCCAGCGCATGGCACTTGGCACATCCGGACCCCAATACCAAAATGTCCGCTGACGCCGCTTGCGTCTCGTTTTGACAAGTGCATTCACCACAGCAGTTGGTGTGTTCTTTTTTCTTTCCAAACAAACCCATAATCTTGTTTCCTCCTTGTTAAAGCAAAATAAATTGAAGTGCATTGAATAGATATCCGATGACGACGATCCCAATCACACAAACGCCCACAAAGAGCGCCAGAAGCCGCGGTTTTACTGCTTTGCGCAGCAGGATGAGCGATGGAACGGACAGAGTGGTGACCGCCATCATAAAGGCCAGGACCGTGCCCAACTGGGCATTCTTTGCCAGCAATGCCTCCGCTACCGGAATCGTACCGAAAATGTCTGCGTACATGGGAATGCCCACAAGGGTGGCCAGCACAACGCCCAGGGGATTGTGGCTCCCGAGCAGCGTTTCGATCCAGCTTTCCGGAAGCCAGTTGTGGATCAGCGCCCCGATGCCCACTCCCGCCAAAAGATACGGCAGCACTTTTTTGAGTGTGCCCACCATTTGCTCCTTGGCATAGTGCAGCCGGTCGGCGCAAGTCAGGTTCGGCGCCTCTATGTCCACGCGGCTCGCCGAGAGAACAAAGTTTTCAACGTATTTTTCCATGTGCAGTTTTTCAATGACCGTGCCGCCCACAACGGCAATGGCCAGCCCCAGTACCACGTAAAGCACGGCCACCTTGATGCCAAAAATGCCCGTCAAAAGGACAAGACTGCCCAGATCCACCATGGGCGAGGAGATCAAAAAGGAAAAAGTTGTGCCCAATGGAAGATTGGCGCTGGTAAATCCGATGAACAGGGGAATGGATGAGCAGGAACAAAAAGGCGTCACCGTTCCCAAAAGAGCAGAGATCAGCCGGGCGCGGATGCCGCTGAATCTGCCTAAAATTTTCTTGCTGCGTTCGGGTGGAAAATAGCTTTGGATATACGAGATGACAAAAATCAAAACACACAGCAGAACCGTGATTTTTATCACGTCGTAAATGAAAAACTGAAGGCTGCCGCCCACACGCCCGTTGATGTCCATTCCAAGGGCCGTCAGCATATGGCCGATCCACTCGTTCAGCCATTTCATGCCCAGCACTTGATTTTGAATAAAATTCCAAACAACCATACAATCCCTGCTTTCCAAATCAAACATATCAAAAAATATTGATGTGTTGCCCCGAAGAAAACGCCACCGGAATCGGATGGCGTTTTGCTTTGATGGGTTTATCCATTGGGCGTGGTCAGTTTCTGCAGCAGCTCCGCGGCGTTTTGTGCACCGCTGGCGCTCAAGCGGTAGTGGGTCCACTTGCCTTCCTGGCGGCTTTCCACAAGGCCGGAATCACAAAGGATCTTCATATGGTACGATAAGCCCGACTGAGTCAGATCCAGAGGTTCCTGAAGAACGCAGGCGCATTTTTCTCCGCTGCGCAACTGCTCAAGAATGGCCAGGCGTTTGGGGTCGCAAAGTGCTTTAAACACTTTTGCCTGCTGCGCATAGACGTCCTGCATATCTTCACCTCACATCAAATTATTTTGATGTGAATATTGTACCGTATCACACAAAGATTGTCAAGGGCCGATGAAAATGGGACCCGTGAAAACGGCCAAAAGCGTTGACAGCAAAGATAGAAACTGTGTCTGAACGCTTGTTTTTTTGCCGAAAATGAGGTACCATTATACAATAAATGCTTTCACAAGGGGGCGCCGCCATGTCCATTACAAGCAATTACTACGGACGCACCAAGGCGGGTGCGGAAATTTATCAGTACACGCTGGAAAACGCAAACGGAATGAAGGTATGCGTCATTGAGTACGGCTGTGTCATCACCAACATTTGGGTGCCGGACAGCGCGGGCAATCTGCGGGACGTGGTGCTGGGTTACCGGGAGCTGGCCGATTACGAGGCGGGCACCGCATCGCTGGGGTCTTTTGTGGGCCGTTATGCCAACCGCATCGAGCAGGCAAAGTTCACCCTTCATGGAAAGACCTATTATCTGGAGCCCAACAACGGCCCCAACCATTTGCACGGCACTTTCGGCCGGCTGACGTATCAGGGCTCCATCGTGGATGACAGCCTGGTGCTCACAGGCCGCAGCCCGGACGGGGACGACGGGTTCCCCGGCAACATGGACATCACCGTCACTTATAAACTGACGGACGACGATGCTCTGGTGATGGATTACACCGCCACCACCGACAAGGCGACCGTCATCAATTTGACAAACCACTCCTATTTCAATCTGGATGGGTGCGACGGCGGCGACGTGTTGCGTCAGCAGCTTTGGCTGGACGCGGACCGTTTTACCGAGGGAAATGCCGAAACCTGTCCCACCGGGCGCATTTTGCCGGTGCAGGGTACGCCCATGGATTTCACAAAGTTCAAGGCCATCGGCCAAGACCTTTTCAGCGGCGACGAGCAATTGCGCATGGCCGGCGGGTACGACCACAACTTTGTGCTGAATAAGGAAGGCGGCATGCTGGCGCTGGGCGCCATCGCCAAAAGTCCGTCCAGCGGCATTTGCATGGAAATGTATACCACTCAGCCGGGTGTGCAGTTGTATACAGGCAACTTTTTGAACGAGGACCAGGTGCTCGGCAAAAACGGAAAGCATCACACAAAATACCAGGCGTTCTGTCTGGAGACCCAGCATTTCCCGTGCACGCCGTCCCACCCGGATTTCCCTCCGGTGACGCTGGAGCCGGACCAGGAGTATCACGAGACCACGGTCTATCAATTTAAAACGGAGTAAGCAAAGATTTATGGCGATCCTTCATAAAAAACACAATGCAAATGCCGGCAAGCGCGTCGGCTTTCTGGCCGGTCAGGTGCTGTGCGTGCTGGTGCCAACGGCGCTGGCGGTGTGGTACATCGCAGGGCTTGGGCAAAAAAAGCCCCAGCAGCCTGTGCTCTACGCGGCCATCGTGTGCGCGGCAGTGGGCGCGATTTTGTTCCGGGTATTCCAGAACAAAAGTGAGATTTTGAAAAGCGGCATCGAGGGAGAAAAGCATGCAGTGGACGCCCTCAAAGTGCTGCCCTATTCCTATCATGTGGTGTCCAACCCCGTCTATTATATCAACGGCCGCAAGGCCGAACTGGATGCGGTGGTCATCGGCAAAAACGGCGTGTGCATCGTGGAGACCAAAAATCATACCGGTGTTATCACCGGCCGGCCCCAGGACGAGTGGTGGAGCCAGACCAAGCGCCGGGGCACAAAACACATGAAGAATCCGCTTTTGCAGGTGGAGCGGCAGGCGTCCATCCTGGAGCAGGTGCTGCGGGAAGCGGGCTGCAAGTGCGAGGTGCGCCAGATGGTGTATTTCGCCAGCAAAAACGCCAGGGTCAGCGTGCGGGACAGCCGCATCTTTGTGGGCGAAGAGGCGCTGCGCAAAGCCATTCGGGCCGAGCGGGACACGCTCTCTCCCAGTGAAGTCAGCGCCATCGTGGATGCGCTCACTTGGCAGAAGGAAAAAATTTAAAACCACAGCGCGCCTTTTCCGGGCGCGCTTTTTTTGAAAAGGAGGATGGGCGGTGCTGTATCTGGAGCGGTTTTCCTTTTTGGACGAGGACACGGAATGGAACGTCTGCGCAGCGGAAAAGCACACCTGTTACGATTCCTTTTACCCCTTCGGTGTGCTGGGGGAAAAGGAGCTGGGGCGCGTGGTTTTCGAGCCCGTCACCATTTTTTACGGCGGCAACGGCAGTGGCAAGACCACGGCTTTGAACGTTATGGCCGACGCAGTGGGCGCACGGCGCCAGGCCCCTTACAACCGCACATCTTTCTGGCAGCAGTATGTGCGCCGCTGCCGCGCCCAGGGCGTCTGGCAGCGGGCGGAAAACGTGGCCGCTCTCACCAGCGACGACGTGTTCGACTACATGTTGGACATTCGCAGTTTGAACGAGGGCATCGACGCAAAGCGGGACGAGGTGTTCGGGGAGTATCAAGATGCAAAATACGCCCATTTTCAGGTGCATTCGCTGGATGATTACGACCGGCTCAAGCAAATGAACGATGCCAGGCGCCACAGCCAGTCCCGCTACACCCGGGAACACTTGATGGACAACGTGCGCACCCGCTCCAACGGGGAGAGCGCGTTTTGGTACTTCACCGAAAAAATCACGCAGAACGGCCTGTATTTTCTGGACGAGCCGGAGAACAGCCTCTCGCCGGCCCGTCAAAAGGAGCTGGCGGCGTTCCTGGCCGATTCCGCCCGGTTTTTCGGCTGTCAGTTCGTACTGGCCACGCATTCGCCGTTTCTGCTGGCGCTGCCCGGGGCAAAAATCTACGATTTGGATCGCACGCCTGCCCAAACGGCATGTTGGACGGAACTTGAAAACGTGCGGGTGTACCGTGATTTTTTCAAAGAGCACGAGAAAGAATTTTGACAAACCGGGCCAAAGCGCCCGGTTTTTTTGTGCCATCGTGTAACCTGAGGACCTTAAAAGGTGCTTTTCAGGGTGAGGGGACTTTTCAAAAGAAGGGGGAAGAACCACTTGGATGACAAGCAGATCGTGGAACTGTATCTGGCCCGTGACGAGGGAGCCATCCGGCAGACCACCCAGAAATTCGGACCCCGCCTGCGGGCGCTGTCCTATGACATCACCCGGGATGCGCAGACTGCCGAAGAGTGCGAAAACGACACCTATCTCGAAGCCTGGAACTCCATTCCGCCCCATACGCCGCACACCTATCTGTACGCGTTCCTGGCGCGCATCACCCGGCATCTGTCCTTGAACTGCTGCCGCCGGTGCCGCCGGCTGAAGCGCAGCGCCTTCGTGTGCCAGCTCAGTGCCGAGATGGAGCAGTGCATCCCCGCGCCCGACGATACAGCCTGCCGCATGGACGACGCGGTGCTGCGGGAAGTTCTCAACGGTTTTTTGGGAAAACTCAGCCGGGAAAAGCGCAATATGTTTGTGCGCCGGTACTGGTACATGGACTCCGTGGCACAGATTGCCCGGCGCTTTTGTGTGTCCGAAAGCAAGGTCAAAACCACGCTGTTCCGGTGCCGCAGGCAGCTTCGGGAACATCTGGAAAAGGAGGGATACATCCTGTGAGAGGCGAGGAACTTTTGGAGAAAATGGAGCTGGTGGACCCTGCCTATGTGGAGGCGGCGGACACCCCCCGGAGGAAAGCCCCCATCTGGCTGCGGTGGGGCGCGCTGGCAGCCTGCGCAGTGCTGGCGGTGTGTGCGGGGCTTATGCGGCCGCAAAAACAGTTGCCTTTGCTCACGGTGCCCGAGAGCGTGGGCGGCGGCATGGGGTTTGAGGGATACGCGGCGCATGACATCTCAGAGTTGGTCAGCGCCAACCCCTGGCGCGAGGACTGGAATCTCGCCACGTTGCCGGTGTTCCAAAATCCCATCACCTACGATGAAATATACCATCTGCCTTCGGGCGTGGATTTACAGGGCATGGAGGCGCTTTTGCGGGATGTGGCCGGCCGGCTTGGCCTGGATGAGGACGCGTTGATTGTTACCGACAACGCGCCCGACGCCGAGACCCGGGCCCAAATCGAAAAGAAAATGGAGCTGACCGGCACAGCGGTGCCGGAGGGTTATTTTGACCCCACCGCGGTGAAGGCCGAGGCGGCGGGAGTGCGCATCCAGGTGGATTTGAACAAAACGGTCACGGTCACTTTTGACCCGGCCGTATCCCTGCCCGAGACGTACCGGTTCACTTACGATGCTTGCTATGAGGAACTGGCCGAGGCTGCGGAGTATCTGAAAACACAGTACCGGGACCTGCTTAGCATGGACCAGCCGGTGACGGACATTTCCGGCGGCGACTACGGCACCGATGGGCTGCAAAATTATTCCCTGGCCTTCTACGAAGGTGCCAGCAGCAAAACCCAGCAGTTTGTAGCGTATCATTTCAACCGGGTGAGCTTTTCCCCCAACGATGCGGGCGAGCTGTCTCTATGCCGGGTTTCTCAGCCGGATTTGTCGCAGAAACTGGGGGATTATCCCATTATAACGGTGGATGAAGCCAGAGAGCGTCTGTCTCAGGGCCATTATCTCACCAGCGTTACAAGCGGGATGCCGGGCACCCAGTACGTGCACAAGGTGGAGCTGGTGTACCGTACAGGCGAGCAGGAAGCTTACTGGATGCCTTATTATCGCTTTTATGTGGAGCTGCCAGAATGGGAGCAGGATGGCCTCAAGACGTACGGCGCGTACTACGTGCCGGCGGTGAAGGAGGAATATCTGACAAATCTTCCCACCTGGGACGGCGGGTTCAACTGAACAAAAAAGCACCGGCATGACTCTTTGTCATGCCGGTGCTTTTTGATTGTTTTTACTCGATGATGCTCTTGCCGGTCATCTCCTGGGGCTGAGGCAGCTCCAGAATCTTCAGCATGGTGGGCGCAATGTCCGCCAGAACGCCGCCCTCGCGCAGCTTCACATCGCCCAGGCCCGCCACCAGGAAGGGAACGGGGTTGGTGGTGTGTGCAGTGAAGGGATGCTCGGGGTCCTCGTCGTACATCTTGTCCGCGTTGCCGTGGTCGGCAGTCAGCAGGACCGCGCCGCCTTTGGCCAGCACCGCGTCAATTACTTTGCCGGCGCAGGCGTCCACAGCCTCCACGGCCTTGACCGCTGCGTCGAACACGCCGGTGTGGCCGACCATGTCGCAGTTGGCAAAGTTCAGAATGATCACGTCGTATTTGTCGCTCTCAATGCGCTTGACGCACTCGTCTGCAACAAGATACGCGCTCATCTCCGGCTGCAAATCGTAGGTAGCCACCTTGGGGCTGTTGATCAGCGCACGGTCCTCGCCTTCAAAGGGCGCTTCCACGCCGCCGTTGAAGAAGAAGGTCACGTGAGCGTATTTCTCTGTTTCGGCAATACGCAACTGTGTTTTGCCGTTCTTGGCCAGATATTCTCCCATCACGTTGGTCAGAGCCTCCGGCTTGAAGGCCACGTCCACGTTGGGCATGGTGGCATCGTACTGGGTAAAGCACACGTAGTGCACCGGGAAGAAGCCCTTCTTGCGCTCGAAACCGGAGAAATCCGGGTCTACGAAGGTGCGGGTGATCTCACGGGCACGGTCCGGGCGGAAGTTGAAGAACACAACGCTGTCGCCCTCGCTCACGCGGCCGCCTTCACAGGTCACAGCCGGCACAACGAATTCGTCGGTGACGCCCTCGGCATAGCTGTTTGTCATCACTTCCACAGGCTCGCCCTTTACGCCTTCGCCGTATACCATCGCCGCATAGGCTTTCTCCACGCGGTCCCAACGGTTGTCGCGGTCCATCGCGTAATAACGGCCGGTGATGGTGGCGATTTTGCCCACGCCGATCTCATTCATCTTGGCCAGCAGCTCCTCAATGAAGCCCTTGCCGGAATCGGGCGGCACGTCGCGGCCATCCATGATGGCGTGCACATACACCTCGGTCAGACCGGCGCGTTTGGCCAGCTCCAACAGGCCGTACAAATGCTCGTTGTGGCTGTGTACGCCGCCGTTGGATACAAGGCCGATGAGATGCAGCGCCTTGCCGGAAGCTTTGGCGCTCTCCACGGCGCTAACCAGCGCCTCGTTTTCAAAGAAGTTGCCGTCCCGGATGGATTTGGTGATGCGGGTCAATTCCTGATACACGATGCGGCCTGCACCAATGTTGGTGTGGCCCACCTCACTGTTGCCCATCTGTCCGTCGGGCAGGCCTACGTCCATGCCGGAAGCACCGATGGTGGTGTAGGGGCAGCTCGCGAATAATTTGTCAAGATTGGGGGTTTTGGCGGCTACGATGGCATTGCCGTAGGTCTCGCCCGGCACCCAGCCAAAGCCGTCCAAAATGCACAGAAGCAAAGGTCTTTTAGCCATAGATGTTGCAGATTCCTTTCCTTGAATTGTTTATTTGCTGGCCGCAGCCACGATGGCGCCAAAGGCGTCCGCCTTCAGGGAAGCGCCGCCGATCAGGCCGCCGTCCACGTCTTTTTTGCTCAACAGTTCGTCCGCGTTGCCGGCGTTCATGCTGCCGCCGTACTGAACGGTCGTGGCCTCCGCCACCTCTTCGCCGTACAATTCACCCAGCACTTTGCGGATGGCAGCGCACACTTCCTGCGCCTGGTCTGCAGTCGCAGTGCGGCCGGTGCCGATGGCCCAAACCGGCTCATAAGCGATGACTACGCGCTTCATTTCTTCAGCGCTGACGCCGCCCAAAGCGATCTTGGTCTGCATGCGGACCAGTTCTTCGGTCACGCCCTGCTCGCGCTGTGCCAGGCTCTCGCCCACGCACACGATGACCTTCAGACCCGCTGCCAGCGCCGCTTTGGTGCGCTTGTTCACGGTCTCGTCGGTCTCGGCAAAGTACTGACGGCGCTCAGAGTGACCGGTGATCACGTATTCCACGCCCAGGTCCACCAGCATGTCAGCGGAAATTTCGCCTGTGAACGCGCCGGATTTTTCAAAGTGAACGTTCTCAGCGCCCACGTGAATGTTGGTGCCTTTGCATTTTTCCACGGCCGTTACCAGGCTGGTGAACGGGGTGCAGATGACTACTTCGCAGTCCGCATCTTTTACGGCGGGAATCAGCGCATCGATGAGCTGGGCTGCCTCGGTGGCAGTTTTGTTCATTTTCCAGTTGCCGGCAATGATTGCCTTGCGGGTAGCTTTATTCATACTCGTTTCCTCATTTCCCTTTGTATATTTACATTGAAAAGAGGCTGCCGCGTGCGGCAGGCAGCCTCTTTTGAAACCATGTTACGCGTTGGCGATGCAGTCAATGCCAGGCAGAACTTTGCCTTCCAGATACTCCAGAGAAGCACCGCCGCCCGTGGAGATGTGGGTCATCTTGTCGGCATAGCCCAGTTGCATCACGGCCGCAGCAGAGTCGCCGCCGCCGATAACGGTGGTCGCATCGGTCTCGGCCAGAGCTTTGGCCACCGCTTTTGTGCCCGCAGCCAGAACCGGGTTCTCAAATACGCCCATAGGTCCGTTCCAAACAACGGTCTTGGCGGATTTGACCGCCTGGCCGAACAGTTCCTGTGTCTTGGGTCCGATGTCCAGGCCCATCATGTCTGCGGGGATCTTGTCGGAATCCACATATTCCACTGCGATCTCAGCGTCGATGGGGTCAGGGAAGGAAGAAGCCACAGCCGTATCCACCGGCAACAGCAGCTTTACGCCCTTGTCCTGCGCCTTTTTCAGCATCTCTTTGCAGTAGTCCAGCTTCTCGTTGTCCACAAGGCTTGTGCCCACTTCGTTGCCCTGCGCTTTCAGGAAGGTGTAGGCCATGCCGCCGCCGATGATCAGCGTGTCCACCTTGTTCAAAAGGTTCTCAATTACGTTCAGCTTGTCCGCCACTTTCGCGCCGCCCAGAATGGCAACAAAGGGACGAACAGGGTCGTTGACCGCATTGCCCAGATACCGGATCTCTTTCTCCATCAGATAGCCCACCGCAGTGGTTTTGATGTAGTCGGTCACGCCGGCGGTGGAGCAGTGCGCACGGTGCGCAGAGCCAAAAGCGTCGTTTACATAAGCGCTGTTCTCGCCCACCAGATCTGCCAGGTCCTTGGAGAATTCGGGCAGGTTTTTGGTCTCTTCCTTGCGGAAACGAGTGTTCTGCAGCAGCACTACATCGCCGTCCTGCATGGCAGCCACAGCAGCTTTGGCATTTTCACCGGTCACGTTGTCGTCGTCTGCAAATACCACTTTTTTACCCAGCAGCTCGCTCAGGCGCACAGCCACAGGTGCCAGGCTGAACTTTGCCTCGGGGCCATTCTTGGGTTTGCCCAAGTGGCTGCACAGAACCAGGCGACCACCATTTTCAATCAGCTTTTTAATGGTGGGCAGCGCTGCCACAATGCGGTTATCGTTGGTGATCACGCCGTCCTTCATGGGAACGTTGAAGTCGCAGCGGACCAGTACGTTTTTGCCTTTTACGTCAATATCATCTACGGTTTTTTTGCCAAGAGTGCTCATTCGATTAACTCCCTTTCTCGCAAAATTTGGGCGAGCAGCATTTCTGATGCTCATACATCTTATATTATAGTGCTTTGGCCGTTTTTTAGCAAGTATCGGCATGATAATTTTTTCACAAATGCAGGTAAAAAAACACCGGCAAAAGCCGGTGTTTTTTATTAGAAATAATCGGAAAAGAACGGAGTTTGCTGTTCAATGGCATCCTCCAGCATGTGCACCGTATCCGGAGCGCAGACCAGCCGCCCGATTTTATGCAGATAATCCGGCCGCTTGTAGCCCAAGAGCATGGTGGTCAACGTTTGGATGTTGGTGTGGTCGGCCGTTTTGCAGTTCACCCGGTGTACCGAGGCCGTTCCGTCCGCCTGAATATTCAGTGCAAAGGTGCCCTGGTTCCAGCTCAAAAGCGGGTCTTCCAGTTGGAACACCCATTGCCGGTCGGCCGTGTCCGGCTTGAAGGGATATTGAGAGATAAAAGCCTCAAGATCCACAATGCGCGCCATGTAATAAGGCGAGATGGTCTCTTTGATGTCCGCGTCCTCCAGCAAAAAGGCCAGAGGTTCATCGGTAAAGATCTTGCCCTCTACTTTTGAGATCATGGAAAAGTGGGCGCCAATGAAGTTCCACAGGCCGCTGCGGGCCTCTTCGTTCATGAACACCATGTCTTTCACATGGAACACGTCGTCCACAATGCGGTACATCACATAACCCGTAGACACGCCGTCGTCGTCGTAATAAACCGCGGCCATCATGTCGTCCGGGTCCCACAAAAAGTATTCGTTCCACGCAAGATCGTCCCGAATCAGCGCCCCGTGGGTCTGCAGCGCAAAGCGGTGATAGGTGTCCCGTATCTCGGGTCCGTCCACATCTACGCGCACCACTTCACCGGGGACCGGGCGGCTTTTGGGAAGCTGATAATCATTGATCTCGAAAGAGATTTTGTCCGAGATGATCTCCCAGCCCTTACGCCGGTAAAAGGGGATGGAATAGGGGAACAGATAGGAAATGGACTGGCCCCGGCCCTTCATGTTGGTCAGCGCCTGGTACAGCAGTTTGTGCATCAGGCCCTGGCCCGAGTACTCGGGGTATGTGCCCACGCCTGTCAGACCACCCATGTCGTAGGTGTGCCCAAAAATACGAACTTTCATAGGGTACACGGCCACTTGAGAGATCAGCTTGTCGCCATCGAACCAACCCAGCACGTCGGCTTGTTCCAGTGTGGGGGATTTGGCGCGCATCATGTCTTTTTCTTCCCAGCCGATTTCTTTCAGCTCCTGATCGGTCACCTGGAACACGTAACGCAAAAGCTGATTGTATTGGGTCAGATGCTCTACACCCACCGGCTGCATTTTTAATTGACGTTTTCTGCCCATTGGATTTTCCTCGCTTTCCTTTGGCAAAAATCGGATTATTTCCATTATACTCCGGCGGAAATTTCCTGTCCAGTGCCCCGCACGTCCAACCCGGTGGTGTCGTATTGTACCCGTGCGTGATTGTGTTTTAAAGTTTTTCGTTCCAGCGTATTTCCGGTGCGCTTATCCACGCAGGTGCGCACGATATCGTTTACCCGGTACACGCCGTCCGCCTCGCGCACAAAGGCTTCGTGTTCGGCGCGCACGTGGTATTTTACATTCAAAGCATCGCTGCAGCGCACCTCGCCGCAAAGATAACCTTCTTCCAGCCAGACACAAAGCTGCCAAGTGTAGGGCGTGTCGTTGCGCACCCGGTAGTCCAGATAGTTGTACAAAATGGACGTGCCGGTGCCGAAGGGCACCTTGCGGCCAAAATCCGGAAACAGGTCCACGCCGTCGTGATGGTGGTGTTCGGTCACAGTCAGGGGCGTGTGCAGCACCATCCAGTGCACAAGGTTTGTAAACTGGCACATGCCGCCGCCGATGTCTTTGTCCGGTTGTCCCTGCCGGATGACAAGGCCTGTGCGGTAGCCTCTGCGGGCCGTGCAAGGCCCCACCAGATGCCAAAAGGAAAAAGTCTCGCCCGGCCGCACAAGCACCCCGTTCACCCGGGGCGCGGCCAGGGCCAGATTGACTTGCTTATTCTTTTGAAGCTGAATGTCCACCTGCCCCAAAGTGCGGCAAATCAGCGAAGAGTGTCGGTACACCACCACGGGCAGCCTGTCCGAAGATAGGGTCTTGGCAAAACGAGTGCGGCAAAGAAAATCCCAGACGTACCTTTGAGCTCGGCAGCGCCAGGTGGACAGCGTGTAGGCCCAGGGGCCAAGCTGGCAGAACAGCGGGCGGCTCATACCGCTCCATTCCGAAGTATCATGAATGGTTACACCTCTCAATTGTTTAAAATGGGAGCAAATTCCCGGTATACCGGGCGAGACGCGAAGTAGTCTTGTGGGTCCATCAGAGCGTAGATATCCACAAACGTTTCAAAAGAAACAGAATTTCCGTTCACATCAAAACTTTCGTCCCAAAAGAATTGGCGGGCGTTTTGAACCAAAAGCCCATGGGGCGTTTCGTGTACGGGCTGTACGAGCGTGGGCAAGGGTTGGTCGATACCCAAGGCGGGATGCGTAGTATCCCGGTCCTCAATGGCCAGACAAACTGGAAGACAGTCGCCCTGGGGTGTGATGATGAACGATTGATTTCCGTTTTCCGGACTCCAGACGTCGGCCAGCAGGTATCCGTCCGCCACGCAGCGCAAATGGATCGGCACGTCCGCTTGTGCAATGGAGCACAATTCCTTTGTACGCACGCGGGTCTTGCCGGTGGAAAGCTCGTATTCCTGAATCGTGCCGTCACAGTCCACATAACATACCGTGTCCTGCGTCATTGTGGCGCCTTTGTAAATCTTCCACGTGTGAGCGTCCATTTTGCTGTTCAGTGTGGCAATGGGCGTTTGCTCTCCCTCGATGGAAAGCAGGTTTAAAGAAATGTTCTGTGTGGGCTTTTCTCCCCAGTGTATGGCGACAAATTGTCCGTCCCAAACACCCAGGATGCTGCCAAAGGAAGAATAGAGATCTTGCCCATCGAATAGCAAGGTCGTCTCAATGCCGTGTTGCCGGCTGATGCGAACAAAATCGCCGTTGGAAAACCCATATAGGAATTGTTCGTTGGCGCCAAAAATAAAAGGAGTGGCAATCGTTGCGACCGGCTGGGGCTCTGTGCCGTCTGCATTCCGGCGCTCCATCGTGGAAAGTTCGGTGGGAATGCCGCTTTTGTCCCGCTGAAGCTGAAAAGTGTATACCGCGTCCGGCAAAACGACGATTTCCGAATTTTCCAAAAAGGCACCGCAGCTCTCATCTGTGTGCGTGCAGCCGGGCACATCGCAGACAATGTGCTGGGTCATATCCTCAAAATCGTACCGGGTCAAGAAATAGCCTTGGAGGCCGCTTTTCCAGTACGGATAAAAAAAGCCATGCTCATTAGAAGGATACGAAAAAGGCACCCAAAATGCAAGCGAAGAATCTTGTCCCGGTTGCTGTTGGGGCACAGCGGCGTCCGAAAAAGCACGCCCCGTACAGCCGGTCAGCAAAGCGGCTGTCAAAAGCAAAACGAGGAGTCTCATAAAAATGCTTCCTTTCAATTTTCGGCAAGGGGAATAAATTCCCGGTATGCCGGACGAGACGCGAAGTAGTCTTGCGGGTCTATCATTGCGAAGATGGAAAAATGAGAGTCGGAAAATGCGGTCGTACCGTCCAAAGCGATGTAGGACCGCTGGAAAAATTGATAGGCATTGCACACCAGAAATTGTCCGTCAACTTGAGCCAGCGGCAGGATCAGTTCCGGCTCCCAGACAAGCCCTTCTTCCGGCGAGGCCGTCTCGGTGCAGTTTCGAAATTCTTCCTTCAACGTCAGTTCGGTCAGGGTCTGGTCCGGCATGGACAGGGCAAAACGCCGCCAGTATAAATTCTCCTCTCCGTCCGGCCGGAACAGGAGGGACACGAGCAGGTGGTCGTCAGCGGCATGCAGCGACCACATGTTGACGGTGCCGTTTTGCGCACACGCTTGCAAAATGTTGCTGCTTTCCAGGTGCTCGCCTTTGGACAGATCGTAGCACAGCAGTATGCCGTCATCGGAAGTATAGTAGACCTTGTCGCCAAGCAATGCATAGCTGTAGGGGATGATGGTATCTTCGAAGATGGAAATTCCATCTATTTGGGTCAGCGTGGTCTCAACGCCCTCGGTGGACAGAAGACTCAAATTTGCAATGTGGGTAGAATCCTTGTCCCAATGAACTACAACGAATTGACCGTTCCAAACTCCGAGGATCTGCCCGTAAAACTGATACCGGCTTTCGGCAGCGTGGAGCAGCAGCGTTTCCGTGCCGTTTGTTCGGTCTACGCGGCCATAGGTCCCATCGCTAAACCCATATAGGTAATGCTCGTCTGCACCAAAAAATTGCCACCCGCCAATGGATGCCACCGGCTCAGGGTGCATGCCGTCTGCATCGCGGCGAACCAGCGTATAGGTGCCGGCCAAGGTTTGTCCGTCCGTAGGATTTTCTAGATACTCATAATCGACTGTGTACACCGCATCGGGCATGGCAATCACCTGCCAGCCCGTGGAGTAGGAATCGCAGGTCTCGTCCATGTGCGTACAGCCTTCTCGGTCACACAGTATATGCTGGGTCATGTCGTTTAAATCGTACCGTGTCAAACAGCCAAAGTAATCACCGAGGTGATAACAATAGTCAAAAAATCCGGTCCCATTCAGGCGGCTGACAGCAGTTGAAATATCGCCAGGCAGTCCGAAATAGACAAGCGTCTCGGAATTTTGTACCGGGTCGGGGGCTGTTTTGGAACCGGAGGAAACGGACGCAGCGCTGCCCAGCGCGGTGCAGCCGGTCAATAAAACTGCAATCAAAAGCAAAGCAAAGCGTTTCATACAGATCCCTCTTGTGAAGATAAAGATTCTAAAATTTGATAGTTGGGAATGTTGTTCAAAAAGTCCTGCGTGCTGATCAGTGCATATATGGTTTCCCCATAGGTGGTTCTTTGGTAAAACACTCCGTTCATGTCCATATCCACCTGCTCGTGAGCGTTTGAATACGGAACCACCAGAAGACCATAGTCCGTGGTCTGCAAAATGCGGATGGGATGGCTTTTGTCCATCCAAAAATCACTCAGGGTGCACGTGCGGACACTGCCGTCTTCCAGATTCACCGCCACACGCAGTTCGGTGTCCCGGTCATCGATGGAAAGTCCGTGCAGATCGATCAGCAATGCGCCGTCAATGAGCGTTCCGTTCCAGCCTTGCACACAGGAGGTGGTTTCCCATCGGTTTTCACGGCCCTGGTCGTCCCAGCCGATGGGGCGTTCCCACGTCCAGATGTATTGATTCATCTCGCGCGATAACACCCGGCTCTGCCCGGTGGAAACGTCATAGGTGTAGATCCATCCGTTCAGCGGGTCCACACTGTAAATGGTGTTGCCATCCTTAGCCAGTTGGAAACCGGGATACCCCTTTGTATCCGGATCCCGGCCAAGATAATACACTTGGCCGTTGGGGCTGATTTTGGTCATTTCGGATTCGTAGCTTACCGGCTGATCCTGTCTGTAACGCTCGATGATGGTCACATGACAGCTCGGCAGCTCAATGCACACAAAATCCGAGCCGTCGTAGGTGAAAAGCGAGGTGCCGTCGGTGAAGCATCCGGCGCTGAATATCCATTCTCCGCCAATGATACCCAGCTTTTCCGGGTTTTCTCCGTTCAAATCCCGCCGCTCCACCAGCGTTCCCTGGGAGGAGTCGTCCGGGTCGACATCGCCGAAAAAGTACAGCCAGTCGCCGATGCGCCAAAAAGCCCCGTGTACGCAGGCAAGGCAGGTCTCATCGGTGTGAGTGCAGCCGGGTGCGTCGCATACCACCCGTTGCTTTTTCGTTTCAAAGTCGTAAAAGGTCAAAATCGATGCGCCGGATTCCGGAATGTACACGGTGTCAAAAAAACCATGGTCGGTCAAGGCGGTGGTGGCACTGCCCACTGTGGGAAGCTCCTTGAGAACGAGAGCGCCATCTGCCCGCACATAGGGAGCCGTGTACTCCGGTGAGCCAGTCTGCTGCGACAATGGTTCCGGAGCGCATCCGGCCAGCAGAGCAAAAAGACACACGATACAGAAAAAGCGCCGCATAAAAGGTTTCTCCTCTCAGTTGGGAACAGTGAATTCCCTGTAAATTTCCTTGCCCGCAAGATAGTCTTCGGCGTCCATCACCGCGTAGATTGTCGTCGGTCCAGAATCCAAAAATTGTGTGGCATTTTGAACGATCAATTGCCCGTTTTGGTCCGCGCAAATCCAGATGGGGTCCGGTTGTCCTTGCCGTGTGATCATGTAACCCGCATCCCGCGCCGGGTCAAAATTCCGCAATTCCTGGCGCTGAGGCAATTCCACAATGGAGCCGTCCTCGTTCACCAGCCAAGTGCTTGACTCGGAGCGGTCCACTTGTATATACTGCACGTTTACGATCAGTTCTCCACCCACCAGAGATAAATGCAGACCGGAATAATTTTTGGACCCATCCGGCATCTGGCCCATAGGACAAAGCGCATCGGTCACCGTTCGCACACTTGCGTCCGAAAGCCGGACAGCCTTCAACTCGCCGCTCACGGCATCAATGTAATACAGTTCACCCTCTCGGCAGATCACGCAGCCCAAAGAGAGATGACCAGCATCGACGGAGGCCACTTGTGTGATTTGTCCGTCCCGGTCCAAAAGGCAGATGCGCGTGGATTCGTGTTCGTAGGGGTCGGTCGCCACGCATACAAAGGCGTTTTGCCAAACCCCCACCACATGGCCGTTGGTCACAAAGTCGAAAAGAGTGTCGTGGCAGAGATACGTTTCGGCGCCGGTCGTCCGGCTCACACGGCCGAAGGCCTTGTCGCAAAATCCGTATAGATACTCCTCATCCGCGCCTCGAAACAGCCACATGCCCACATGATTTATCAATCGGGGGTTGGCGCCGTCCGCGTCCCGCATCATCAGCGCCATGCCCGCATCGCCATCGCTGTACTCCAGTGTGTAGACCGCGTCCTCCAGCACCACAAGGTTAAAGGTCCGCACCTGAGCCTCGCACTCTTCACCCGTGTGGTCGCAGCCGGATACCGAGCAGGCGATGTGTGCCGTCAGGTCCCGTGGATCCAGCCGGGTAAGTCCCTGCAGCCAGAGGGTGAAATACCCCTCACCGTTGCACGAAGAAGTCAGATGCAGCTCTCCGGTGTCCGGCGCCATGCTCTCGGCGAGCGGTGTGCTTTCCGATAGAGGTGCGGTGGAAGAGGCCGGAGCGCATCCGGTCAGCAGAGCAAAAAGACACACGATACAGAAAAAGCGCCGCATAAAAGGTTTCTCCTCTCAGTCGGGAACAGTGAATTCCCTGTAAATTTCCTTGCCTGCAAGATAGTCTTCGGCGTCCATCCCCGCGTACACATTCCGCGCGTGCTGCGAAGGTCCGGTTTCGGTCTGTATTGCGGAAAACTGTATTGCACACAGCACCGCCAGACGCCCCTTCCACTGAGCCAGCACCGTCACCGGATCGGTTCGGCCATTCGGGGCAAAGCCGGGCCACAGCGCCGAGTCAAAATCCAGCAGTTGTTGGCGCTGCGGCAGCTCGGTGGCCGTGCCGTCTTCGTTCACCCGGAAAACGGTCGTATTCGATCCGTTTTGTACACGATCCATCACCCCGACCACGGGAGTGTTGCCCACCACCTGGACTGACCAGCGCTGGCAGTTGTAAAAATCCTCTTTTTCAAGGGTGTTGTAGGGCCGCAGCGCCTGGGTCACAGTCCGCGTCTCGCCGGTGTCCAGCGAAACGGACATCACGTCCCCAGTGAGCCGGTCCAAATAGACCACCTCGCTGTCCACCAGTGCGCAACGTTGATTGGCAAACCGGTTTGCGTCTATTTGTGCAACTTCGGTCACGTTGCCCTCCCGATCAAAAAGGCACACGCGGGCGGGTTGCGCCCGATCCGGGTCTAAACTTACGGCTACAAAGCGGTTTTCCCAAACGCCCAGAACGCTTCCGCGGTCGTAAAAATCTGTCCTCAGGCTATAGGCCAGAAGGGTCTCTTCTCCGTTTGCCCGGCTCACCCGGCCGAAGGCTTTGTCGCAAAATCCGTACAGATACTCTGCATCCGCGCCGAAAAAAGACCAGTAGTCCATCTGACCCACCGGCTGGGGGTGAAGGCCCTGGCTGTCCCATTGATACAGAGTGTAAAACGAGCCGTCTTTTTCCTGCTCCAGCGTGTAGACCGCGTTTTCCAGTACCGAGAGATAACCGTTGCGCCGGGCCTCACACGCTTGTCCCATGTGGTCGCATCCGGGCACTGTGCAGCAGATGTGCACAGTCATGTCTTCCCAATCCCACCGGGTCAGGCGATTGCCTAGCTCAGAGTGAGCCGGGTCATAGTAAAAGGAAAAAAAGCCGGCATCGTTGGTATTCCCGCTGGTCATGACCAGCGGTTCGGGTTCTTCTTCGGCGGTCACGGGCGCGGCGGATAAAGAATGTTTGTCCGGAGCG
>NZ_CAUWGY010000034.1:0-22975 GCF_963558415.1 uncultured Ruthenibacterium sp.
GGTGCTGGACAGCCAGCTGCAAAACACCGTCTACCAGTTCGATCATGTGGCGGGTGTGGTACAGAAGATTGACAAGAACGCCCAGCAGCTCCGGGAAGCCATCGAGGCCGGGACGGGCATCATCATCACCACGCTCCAGAAGTTCCCGGTCATCTACAAAGAAGTGCGCTCTGGCAACAAGCGGTTTGCGGTCATTGTGGACGAGGCACACTCCTCCCAGACCGGCGACGCCGCCCGCAAGCTGAAACGGGCGCTGGCCGATACCGAGAAAGTTCTGGAGGAGTATGCTCAGCAGGAGTATGAGGAGGAGGCCAAGCGGAAGGACGATGAGGACAAGCTGCTGGATGAGCTGGCCGCTCAGGGCGTTCATGAAAACCTGTCCTTCTTCGCCTTCACCGCAACCCCTAAGGACAAAACGCTGCAAATGTTCGGCCAGCGGGATGAAAACGGCAAATATCATCCCTTCCATGTGTACTCCATGCGGCAGGCCATCGAAGAAGGCTTTATCCTGGATGTGCTGCAAAACTACATGACCTACAACATGTACTTTAGGATTGCCAAGGCCATCCCGGACGATCCGGAGCTGGACACCGCCGCGGGTGTGCGTGCTATCCGGCAGTTTGAGACGCTGCATCCCCACAATATCTCTCAGAAAACGGCTATCATGTTGGAGCAGTTTCGCAATGTGACCCGGCACAAGATCGGCGGAAAGGCCAAAGCCATGATTGTGACGCCCTCCCGGCTCCATGCGGTGCGCTACCTGCTGGAGTTCAAGCGGCAGATCAAAGAGAAGGACTACACTGACTTGGATGTGCTGGTGGCCTTTTCGGGAGAGGTGGAGGACAACGGCGAACCCTACACCGAGGAGAAACTGAACAAAACAAAATCCGGCGAGACCATCAAAGAAAAGGCCCTGCCGGAGGCGTTCCATACAGACGAATACGGGATGCTGATCGTGGCAGAAAAGTATCAGACCGGCTTTGATGAGCCGCTGCTGCACACCATGTTTGTGGATAAGAAGTTGTCCGGCGTGAAGGCCGTACAGACCCTCTCCCGGCTGAACCGCACCATGCGTGGAAAAAAGGATACCTTTGTCTTGGACTTCGTCAACTCCGCCGAGGACATCCGGAAGGCCTTTGAACCATACTTTGAGGAGACGGTACTGGAAGAGGAGACCGACCCCAATGTGGTGTACGACTTAAAGAACACCCTGGATGAGTACCGCGTGTACCAGCAGATGGAAATCGACCGGTTTGCGGAGATTTTCTATTCCTCCAAGGAACAGTCCGGCGGCGATTTGGGTAAGCTCCAGAGCACTATCCGCCCGGCACTGGATCGTTTCGAGGCGCTGGAGGAGGAAAAGCAGGATCTCTTCAAGTCCACTCTGGCCCGGTTCAACCGGATCTATGCCTTTATCACGCAGGTTTGCCGCCTGTTTGATAAGGAAATTCACAAGTTCAGCGTATACGCAAAATTCCTCTATACTATGCTGCCCAAAGGTGGGCAGGATAAGGTCTATGTGGACGACAAGGTACTGTTGGAGTATTACCGCTTGGAAAAGGACTTTGAGGGCGAAATTCAGATGGAGAGCACCCCGGAGGGATTCCGGCCCATTACCGGCGAGGCTGGCCGCAAAGAGAAGAAGCGTGACCCATTGACGGTCATCATTGATAAGATCAATGAGAAGTACGGCACCAACTTCACCGAGATGGATAAGGTGTTGCTTCAGATGGAGAATGACTATGCCGCTCAAGATAAGTGGCACAGCTATGCCCAGAACAATGACCGCAAGACCTTTATGTTGCTGTTTGAGAAGGATTTCCCCAACATGGCTGCCGCCCGGTATGAGCAGAATGAGGACTTCTTCGTGAAGATGTTCTCTGACCCGGACATGATGCGGCAGGTCATGGAAACAGTGGGAACGGTGTTGTATGAGAGGCTTAAAGGCCAAAAGGAATGAAAAGGAAATAATAAGGTGATGAAACTATGATTGAAAAAGTAAAAGGTCTTTCAATCTGTGGTCGTTGCTTTTCAAAGAAAACAAATTTGGCTTTTTTTCCTAATGATAACGACCGTATTGCTATTGTTTACGGTAAAAATGGAAGCGGTAAAAGTACAATTTCAGATGGCTTTTCTCAAATTGCTTCTGGCGAGGATGCAGAAGAATTATCTGCTTCACTGATTGATCGAGCTGATAACGAGATCGGTTTGGTACCAGAAAGCAAAATATTTGTATTCAACGAAAAATATATTGACGAAAACGTAAAAATTGATGCAGATGGTTTAGGGACCATTATTCTTTTGGGTGGTCAAGTTGATTTACAGGCAGACATAGATCACTACATATCGCTTTTGGATTTGGCACAAAAAGAATGTACTGCGGCAGAAACGGCACGAGAGGCGTTTGAACAAAAACGTAATCCTCTTAGTCCTGATTATCATTTAGCACGCATCAAAAAAGTATTACAGGGTGATTGGGCGGCAAAGGATTCTGCGATTAAAGGGAATAGAGCCAATTCAAAAGTGACAGAAGAAGTTATTAAAGAAATTGGCGGTATGCCAGTTGGCGAAACAAGAGAGCAATTACAGCAGAAGTTCGACGAAACAAAAGCTTTATTGGACAAGGTGGCCGATGCTACAACAACCTATCCGGTACCTGTCCGTAAAATTACATTTCCGGAAGGCTTTGAAAAAACGCTTTGCTCGTTATTGGCGAAAGCAGTAGAAAAACCGGTGTTAACTGAACGAGAGTCCCTCATCCTTTCAATGATTCAGAATGGAAGGCAGCCTATTGTTGAGTCGGCAAAAAGAGACTTTAGCGACAAAGCGACAACGGTCTGTCCATATTGTTTCCGGGAAATTGATGAAGAATATCGGCGAGGCTTAATTGACAGTATCAATAAAGTGTTAAACAAAGATGTAGATGCTCATAAGGCTGAATTGCTTGCAATATCATTTCCTCAATTTAGTGAAGACTATTCTGGTTTTATAGACTTGGATGCTGAGTTGGTAAAAACGATTCAGCAGCAAATAAGCATTTGCCAGGAGTTGATAGCTCAATATGAAGAGGCCCGACAACAGAAACTTAGTAGTGTTTATAATCCATTAAATATTTCTCCTGTAGGCTTAGAGAGTGGTATACAACAGCTTAATGTATTTTTGAGTAAGCTTGAGTTAAAACGGCAGAAATTTGTGGATGCGGTTCGCCAGCGGAAAGCAATTCTGCAAGAGTTAGTTTTGATTAACAAAAAAATTGCACACTTACAAATAGAACAAGCATATCGCGATTACCAGAAGCAGCAACGTGCAATGAAAGCGGCAGAGAACGAATTGCTTGCTAAACAGAAAAAAGTGAGAGAAACTGCAGAGCATTTGAAAATACTTGAACAGAAAAAATCAAATGTAGGGCTGGCAATCGAAAGCATTAACAATGCACTTGACTATGTGTTTTTTTCGCATGGGCGGCTTTCAATTGAGTTGAAAAATGACAAGTACTACTTGAAATCGAATGGTAATGATGTTAAGCCCAAAAACGTATCTTTGGGAGAACGAAATATCATTGCGCTGTGTTACTTCTTTACACAGATATTGGCAAACCAGGATATTGAAAAATTATATCAAAATGAGGAATTGGTGGTTATTGATGATCCGATTTCGAGTTTTGACTTCGAAAACAAAGTTGGCATAAGTTCGTTCCTTAGATACCAAGCGCATAAAATTGTTAAAGGTAATGACAAAAGCAAAATTCTGTTTTTGACTCACGATTTATCGACATTTTCGGATTTGCAAAAAATAGTTGATGAAATCGAGAACTCCTTCAAAAAACAGAAGCCCGGTGTATCTATAAAAGGCAAATCATTTGAATTGCAAGGGCGAGTTTTATCAAATCCAATGAAGTCAATTAATGAATACCGGGATTTGTTGCGCATGATTTTTGATTATGCAATGGGTAATACCAATGGTTTAGATTTGACAATTGGTAACGCTATGCGACGTACATTGGAAGCATTCTCGACATTCATTTATGGTACAGGAATTGCGGAAGTCTCTTTTGATCCAAAGGTTATAAAAAGTTTGGGTGAGCATTCTAAGTATTTTGAAAATCTTATGTACCGGCTTGTGCTCCACGGGGAAAGCCATTTTGAAACACGCGTTTATGCCATACAAGATGACCTTAATTTTTATCGTTTCATTTCTGAAAAGGAAAAACAGCGTACTTGTGAGGAAGTACTATGTTTTATGTACTGCCTGAATCCTGATCACATTGAATCGCACATTCCAGAAGCTGTCTCAGAAATCCAAAAATGGATGACGAATATTCCTACAAACAAGAAATTTGATATAGCAGTTGCTGCTAAAAAGAAATTTATTCCCCTATATAACATTCCTTTATCAGCTGGTTTGGGGGAGGAAATATTGGGAAGCGATATACCCTTTGAGGAATATGAAACGGATGCTGAGGATGGTGACTTTGCACTTCATATCTCCGGCGACAGCATGGAGCCGGAAATCCCTAACGGCAGCATTGTCATTGTTAAAAAGCAATGTGATGTACCTGACGGAATAAGTGGTGCGTTTTTCCTTAACGGGGAAGTTTATTGTAAAAAGTTGTTACATAAAGATGGAAAAGTTTTCCTGTGTTCGGCAAATACAAAATATGACCCGATTCAAATTCGTGATGAGGACAACTTAAAAGCCTATGGGAAAATTGTCAAAGTGATTTGTTAGTGTTATAATACTTCTAAGCTATCTGAGTATCCATCTCAAAGGCAGTACTTGATAGGATGATCCGATAGATTTTTGATAGCAAAAGTCCGAATAGACCTTAGGATAAGGATAATCTGCATCAAATAGAATCATGTCAAATCAAATTTGCTATACAAAAAAGTTTAGAAACAAGTTTGACTTGGCGAATTTGAATAATGTATTCGCGTTTTTCAAAAATGTTCGGCTGAAAAAATGACGTGGATAGGAGGATATTTATGCTCATTGTTACGACAGATTCGATTCCAGGGAAAAACTATGAAATCATTGGAATTGTTGAGGGAAGTACGGTTCAATCGGTTCATATCGGAAAAGATATCATGAACTCTTTTAAAACGCTGGTTGGCGGTGAACTGACTTCTTACAACGATATGATGAATAGCGCGCGCAAACTGGCCACAGAACGGATGATTCAGAATGCGCAGGAGTTGAATGCGGACGCCATTGTATGTGTAAGATATTCTTCTTCTTCCATTATGCAGGGAGCTGCTGAAATCATTGCTTACGGTTCGGCAGTCAAGTTTGTTTCGCAATAGTGTCATTCTAAATAAAAGGCAGCGTCTTTCGGTACGGACGTGCGAAAGATGCTGCCTTTTTATTATTTAAAAGATTTAGCATAGAATCGGTCCAGCCAGACATCGCAAACTTTGTGGATTGCAAAGCAAATCAAAATCAGTACCGGCGCCCATACGGCCGGGATGGAAAACAAAATGATGCCCCGTAGCAGAACGCTGCATAGCATGCACACCAGAAGCGCTGTCAGAAAAAATAGAAAGCTTTTTTTCTCCGATGAGAGACCCTTCTTCGGATGCTCCGGAGCAAATGAAGTGCGGCAGATGTATAGCACGAGAGCACCAGCCGCTCCGGGAATGAAAATACAGTTGAGCAGCGATCCGGCACTGACGGGAAGATGGGGCCAACTGCCTTGTACAAGAGACTGAATCAGAGCCGAGATTGCCCAGATGACAAAGAGAATGCCTAGGTAAAGCCCACCATTGCCTAAAAAAGTGACGATTTTTTCATGCAAAGTGCGTGGAGGAAGTTCTGCTATCAGAGCATCGCAGAACTCTTTTCCGTCACCCAGTACATTTTCCATGGTGTCCCCGCGTGCTTGCCCTTCCAGCATCATTTGCAGAATGTCCCGGCGGGCCTTTTCCTGTTGGTACTCGTTGGCTGCACTGGCTCGCAGATAGACAACCAGATTGGTTTCTAAAGCTTGATTTTCGGGCGAAAGCTGTGTTGAAAGTTGATTGTTTTCATCTCGAATTGTGCGAAGAAGATGATTCATATCGTTTCCTCCTGTTCCATATCGGCCAAAAGGCATCCAACCGCCTGTGTCAACTCCTGATAGTGATTCACAAATTTTTGGTATTCCAATTTTCCTAAGGGAGTTAAAAAGTAGTACTTTCGTTTGGGCCCAAGCTCGGAAGGGCGGAAAACAGCTTGAATCCATCCGTTTTTTTCCAATCTAAGCAAAAGTGGATAGATGGTCCCTTCGGTAATTTTCCCAAATCCATATCGCTGTAATTGTTGTGAAATTTCATAACCATACGTTTCATGCCGAGAAACAACTGCTAAAATGCAGCCCTCCAATGTTCCTTTCAGCATTTGAGATGGAATCACGTTGAAACACCTACCTTGCATTACAAAGTACCTTTGCTATATTGTATTGCATAATACTGTTTTTGTCAAGAGAAAACCCGGTCAACGTCCAGAAGTTGACCGGGTTTTTCTTTAAACTTGCATGAGTGCGTTGATTTCTTCATGTACCGTATCCAAAAAGCCGGATGCCGCATCCGGAAGATGACCGCGCCAGATAGCGGCGTCTCGATAAACCCAGCCGGAGGAGCAGGGGCGCTGCACCAACTGTTCCCGCTCCAGGACCTCGGCGGGCATGGGGCTTACCCACATAAAGCTGCCGCGAACACTGCGAAGCACATCGAACTGTGCAGCGCGATCGTAGACCAGAATATGTGAACCCGACTGGCTGTCCTGCGCCGTGGGGGATATATCCTCCGGAGAGGTGGCGGTAATGTCCCCATGCAGGACTTCAGGGTATTCTGCCAATCGGCTGGGGGAAATATCTGCGATGGGAGCCAGCGGATGGCTTTTGTGCATAAGTGCTACCATATGAAAATCCCACAGAGGAGCCAGGTGCAGCCCTTTGGCAGCGGCCAGCCCCTCAAAGTAATCTGCCCGTTCGGTATGGTAGCGAACGATGCCCAGATGTGCATCACCGGTGAAAACGTTTTGGATGGTGTCGCTGGCATTGGCTTCTCGATATTGCAACCGAAATTGACCATTGGCATGTCCCTGTGCCCATTGGCAGAATGCACTGGCCACATAGCTGGCCCTGGGTACACATAGAGAAAGCTGTATCTCAGTTTGTCCCTTGTGCTGATACAGGGCCTTCAAACTTTCCACTTGACCAAGAATTTTTCGAGCATATACCAAAAATTCTTCTCCTGCCCGTGTGGGCTCTATCCCTTGGCTGGTGCGTCGAAACAGTGAACATCCCAGTTCTTCTTCCAACTCTCGAAGTGCCTTGGATAAGTTGGGCTGGCCCATATATAATTTTTTGGCTGCTTTACTGATAGAACCGCATTGTGCAATTTCTACTGCATAGCGCATCTGGGTCAGATCCATACAAAATCTTCCTTCCTTGGATATTGTTAAAAAATAAACAAGCCATTCTTTTTTCATATAGCCCTTATTCCTATTATACATTTTACAACGAAAAAAGAAAATGATAATATTTTAACAAAGGGGAGCGGAGAGCTCCCAAAATACAATCGTGCCGGGTTTGCCCGGAACATACAAGATGGAGGTCATTACAATGGCACGTTTTACATTACCCCGTGATTTGTATCATGGCAAAGGTTCTTTGGAAGAGCTGAAAAACCTGAAAGGCAAAAAGGCCATCGTCGTTGTTGGCGGCGGCAGCATGCGTCGTTTCGGCTTTTTGGACCGCGCCGTTTCTTATTTGAAAGAAGCCGGCATGGAAGTTGAGCTGTTCGAGAATGTCGAACCGGATCCTTCCGTGACCACCGTTATGAAAGGCGCCGAGGCTATGCGCAAATTCCAGCCTGACTGGATTGTGGCCATGGGCGGCGGCAGCCCCATCGACGCTGCGAAAGCTATGTGGGCGTTCTATGAGTATCCCGACTGCACCTTCGAGCAACTGATCACTCCGTTCAGCTTCCCCGAGCTGCGTCAGAAAGCGCACTTCTGCGCCATTCCTTCCACTTCCGGCACTGCGACCGAAGTGACTGCGTTCTCCGTCATCACCGACTATGACAAGGGTATCAAATATCCTCTGGCTGACTTCAATATCACTCCGGACGTGGCCATCGTTGACCCGGATCTGGCTGAGAAAATGCCCCCGAAGCTGACCGCTCACACCGGTATGGACGCTATGACCCACGCGATTGAGGCTTATGTGTCCACTCTGCACTGCAACTACACCGATCCTCTGGCTCTGCACGCCATCAAGATGATCCACAACGATTTGAAGAAATCCTATGACGGCGATATGGATGCTCGTGATCGTATGCACGACGCACAGTGCTTGGCCGGCATGGCGTTCTCCAACGCGCTGCTGGGCATCGTTCACTCCATGGCGCACAAGACCGGCGCTGCGTTCTCCGGCGGCCACATCATCCACGGTGCTGCCAACGCAATGTATCTGCCAAAGGTCATTAAGTACAACTCCAAGGTTCCTGAGGCTGCTGAGCGCTATGCTGAAATCGCCCGCTTCATCGACCTGCCCGGCAACACCACCGAAGAGCTGGTGGACGCTTTGATTGCTGAGCTGCGCGAGATGAACAAACAACTGAACATTCCTCTGTCCATCAAGAACTATGGCGAGGGCGGCGTGATTGCTGAGAAGAGCATCATCGACGAGAAAGAATTCAACGAGAAGCTGCATGACGTGGCTGCCAATGCCATTGCCGACGCCTGCACCGGCTCCAACCCCCGTCAGCCCAGCCAGGAAGACATGGAAAAACTGATGCTGGCTGTGTATTATGACAAAGAGATCGATTTCTAATCGAATTTTTTGCCGGAATTGACAAAAGCATAAATTGGGGCGCATTCCAGTCCGCATTTGTGCTATACTGGAAAGGCGAAGCCGCTGGGCAGCGGCTTCGCCTTTTTCAAAGTGAAGTTGTCACCGTTTTTTAAGGAGTGAAGGACATTGTACAAAATTTTAGAGAAGGAAGCGCTGAACCCCACGGTCACCAAAATGGTCATTGAAGCACCGCTGGTGGCTCACAAAGCGCAGCCGGGCCAGTTTATTATCTTCCGCGCCAGCGAAGACGGCGAGCGCGTCCCGCTGACCATTGCCGACTACGACCGCGAGAAGGGAACCGTTACCATCATCTTCCAGATTGTGGGCGCTGCGACCATGGAGCTGAACGCTTTGAACGAAGGCGACAGCCTGGTGGATTTTGTGGGACCTCTGGGCACTCCCAGCCATTTGGACGGTCTGAAAAAGGTAGCCGTTGTAGGCGGCGGTGTGGGTTGCGCCATCGCATATCCCACGGCCAAAAAGCTGCATGAACTGGGCGCTGAGGTACACTCGATCGTGGGCTTCCGCAACAAAGATCTGGTCATTCTGGAAAAAGAGTTTGAAGCGGTTTCCAACCGTGTGGTGAAGATGTCCGATGACGGCACCTGGGGCGAAAAAGGCCTGGTCACCAACGCTCTGGAAGCGCTGATCAAAGAGGGCAATCAGTATGACGAAGTGATTGCCATTGGCCCGCTGGTTATGATGAAGTTTGTCTGCAAACTGACCAAGGAATATAACATCAAAACCATTGTGTCCATGAACCCGATTATGATTGACGGCACCGGTATGTGCGGCGGCTGCCGTTTGACCGTGGGCGGCGAGACCAAGTTTGCCTGCGTGGACGGCCCGGACTTTGACGGCCATCTGGTGGATTTTGACGAGGCGATGCACCGCGGCAGCATGTACCGCGACTTTGAAGCACACGCCCGTGAAGCAGAGTGCAATCTGCTGAAAAAGGAGGTCAAATAATCATGCCCAACATGGACCCGAAAAAATGCCCGATGCCGGTACAGGACCCGGATGTGCGCAACAAGAACTTCAGTGAGGTTGCGCTGGGCTATACTTATGATATGGCAGTGAATGAGGCAAAGCGTTGCCTGCACTGCAAAAATAAACCTTGTGTATCCGGCTGCCCGGTGGGCATTGACATCCCCGGCTTTATTGCCAAAGTGGCCGAAGAGGACATGGAGGGCGCTTATCAAATCCTGTCCGCTTCTTCTGCGCTGCCCGCTGTTTGCGGCCGTGTCTGCCCCCAGGAGAACCAGTGCGAAGGCAAATGCGTGCGCGGCATCAAAACCGAGAGCGTAGGCATCGGCCGTCTGGAGCGCTTTGTAGCGGATTGGCATCGGGAGCACTGCACTGAAAAGCCCCAGATGCCTGTTCCCAATGGGCACAAAGTGGCGGTTATTGGCTCTGGCCCTTCCGGTCTGACGGCTGCTGGCGATTTGGCAAAAATGGGTTATAAGGTAACTGTATACGAAGCCCTGCACACCCCCGGCGGCGTGTTGGTTTACGGCATTCCCGAGTTCCGTCTGCCCAAAGAGATCGTTCGTAAGGAGATCGAGGGCCTGAAGGAAATCGGTGTGGACGTGGAGACCGACGTGGTCATCGGCCGTACGCTGACCATCGACGAGCTGTTCGACATGGGCAACGAAGCGGTGTTCATCGGTTCCGGCGCGGGCCTGCCCCGTTTCATGGGCATTCCCGGCGAGAGCCTGAACGGCGTGTATTCCGCCAACGAGTTCCTTACTCGCATCAACCTGATGAAGGCTTACAAAGAAAACGCCAAGACACCGATTCAACACGCGAAAAATGTGGCCATTGTAGGCGGCGGCAACGTGGCTATGGACGCTGCCCGCTGCGCGAAACGTCTGGGCGCGGAGAACGTGTACATTGTGTATCGCCGTGGTATGGAAGAATTGCCCGCGCGTAAAGAAGAAGTAGAGCATGCAGTCGAAGAAGGCATTATCTTCAAAACTTTGTCCAATCCTGTTGAGGTGTTGGGCGATGAAAAAGGCTATGTAAAAGGCATGGTCTGCCAGGAGATGGAGCTGGGTGAGCCGGACGCTTCCGGACGCCGCCGTCCTGTGGCGAAAGAGGGCTGCACCTTTACGCTGGATGTGGACTGCATGGTTATGTCCATTGGTACCAGCCCGAATCCCTTGATTCGCTCTACTACCCCGGGCCTGGAAACCAATAAACACGGATGCATCATTACCAATGGCGAGGATGGCTTGACTACCCGCAATGCGGTTTACGCAGGTGGTGACGCGGTCACTGGTGCTGCTACGGTTATTTTGGCTATGGGTGCTGGCAAGAGTGCTGCGAAGGCCATTGACCAATACATTAAAAGTAAGGATCAGAAATAATTTCTGACACATTTTTGCCCGAACCGGCGTATGTCGGTTCGGGTTTTTTAAGCTTTGAAAATAGTCGATATACATTTGCAAGTCGTTTTTGCAGATGCTTGCTTGATCGATGGGAGGGGGGAAGATTGCGTAATACTGCAAACAATGGTAAAATAAAACCAGTGGACGGGGAATTAGGGTGAGAGGTGAACGGAAAATGAACGCTTTGTTGTCGAAAATATTTTGCGCACAACGAGTTTTAAAAAACACGCCGCCGCAGGGGGAGATCCCGGATGATGAGACCCTTTTGCGGCGTACTTTTCGTGTAGCGTGGCCGTCAACACTGGAGTCTTTTTTGGTGGCACTTGTAGGAATGGTTGATACCATTATGGTGTCACGTCTTGGAGCCTATGCGATTGCAGCGGTGGGTCTGACCACACAGCCTAAATTTATTTGCTTGGCTGTGTTTATGTCTTTGAACATTGCGGTTTCTGCTCTGGTGGCAAGGCGAAAAGGAGAGGGAGATCGGGAAGGTGCCAATCGGGTTTTAGCACAGTCGATGGTCCTTACCGTGATGTTTGCCATCGTTATTACAGCAATAGCAATTTTGTTCGCCGAACCCATTTTGCGCCTTACCGGAAGCAATGCCGAGACACATGAAAGTGCGGCCGCTTATTTCCGAATCATTTCAGCGGGCATGATATTCAATGTGATGAGCATGGTCATCAATGCGGCGCAGCGCGGTGCTGGAAATACAAAAATTGCAATGCGCACGAATTTGGTTTCCAATGGTGTCAATATTGTCTTCAACTATCTATTGATCGAAGGGCATTTTGGGTTTCCGCGCCTTGGCGTGGCAGGCGCCGCAGTCGCCACAGTAATTGGTACAATGGTGGCACTTGCTATGAGCGTATTATCCGTAGCTCATCCAGAAGGCTTTCTGTATCTTCAGTTCCAGAAAAAACGCTTTCGCCTTGAGAGAAGCACGCTGGCGACCATTGCCAATATCGGGTCATCTTCCCTTGCGGAACAGTTGTTTTTGCGTTTTGGCTTTTTAACATATGCAATGATTGTAGCACGTCTGGGAACAACTGCGTTTGCTGCACATCAGGTCGGAATGAATGTTATTACGATTTCCTTTGCTTTTGGTGATGGGCTTTCGGTCGCATCCGTAGCATTGGTGGGACAGAGCCTGGGAGAAAAACGGGGGGACTTGGCCCGGATTTATCTTTCTTTTTGTCAGCGGGTCGGTTTGTTTTGTTCACTGACCTTGGCGGTGGTTTACTCTGTGGTAAGTCGCGATGTTTTTCGGCTTTTCTCATCGGAAGAAGAAATTCTGGTGTATGGTGAAATGATCATGCGCATGGTGGCGTTGATCGTTATCATGCAGGTAGCTCAGGTGATTTCCAGTGGCTGTCTGCGTGGGGCGGGTGACACCAAATATGTCGCAATTGTGTCTTTAGTAAGCGTGGCGTGTATTCGTCCACTTGCCGGATATGTATTTACTTATCCGTTGGGCATGGGACTGTTTGGGGCTTGGATCGGTTTGGTGTTGGATCAATTTATGCGTTTGATTCTTACTTCGATTCGTGTGCGCTCAGGCAAATGGCTTAATATTCGGATTTGAGTTTAAAGAAAAGGAACGATTTAAATGAAATTGGTATTTGCAAGTGACATTCATGGCTCGGCTTACTATGCTCAAAAACTTGCGGAGCTGTACGAAAAAGAAAACGCTGAAAAGCTGATTTTATTGGGGGATTTGTTGTATCATGGGCCCCGCAATGATCTTCCACGGGATTATGCACCCAAAAAGGTAATCGCCTTGCTGAACGGGCTGAAAAATGAAATTTTGGCTGTGCGAGGAAATTGTGAGGCTGAAGTGGATCAGATGGTGTTGGAATTCCCAGTTATGGCGGATTATGCGGTCCTTTGGCTGGAAGGTCGAATGATTTTTTTGACACATGGACATCTTTTTAATGAAGAACATATGCCATGTATGCACAAAGGAGACGTGTTGATTCATGGTCATACACATGTGCGTGTGGCTGCAGATCGAGGCGACTACTTCTTTTTAAATCCCGGTAGTGTTTCTATTCCCAAGGGGGATGGTGTTCACAGCTATATGGTTTATGAAGATGGTGTGTTCACTACAAAGGATTTGGATGGCAATGTGTTGGAGACGCTGTCCATTCGGCGGTGAAATATGGAAAAACGAGTCGAAATCGAGAGAAGCATCATCAAAAAGTATAAAAAGCCTATTTGGCATCGTTTCATTGGTGCTTGTAAAGATTATCAATTGGTACAGGCAAACGATGTGATTGCCGTCTGTATTTCAGGTGGCAAGGATAGTTTTTTGCTGGCCAAATGTATGCAGCAGCTTTCCAAACATTCCGATGTGCCTTTTACGGTGAAATTCTTATGCATGGACCCGGGTTATCGTCCGGAGAACAGGGCGTTGATTGAAGAGAATGCAGAAAGAATGGGGATTCCGCTTCATATTTTTGAGACGGATATTTTTGACAGTGTAGCCAACATTACGCAATCCCCCTGTTATCTGTGCGCGAGAATGCGGCGGGGGTATCTGTACAAAAATGCGCAGGCATTGGGCTGTAATAAAATTGCGTTGGGACATCATTTCGATGACGTGATTGAAACAACGCTTATGAGTATGATTTGGGGCGCGGAATTGAAAACCATGATGCCTAAATTGCATAGTACCAATTATCCCGGCATGGAATTAATTCGGCCGCTGTATCTGGTGCGCGAGGCGGATATCCTTGCTTGGAAACGTTACAACGGGTTGCGCTTTTTACAATGTGCTTGCAGGTTTACGGAGCAAGATAATGAAGAGGCCAGTGCGGGTCGCGGGGCACGTGGCCAAACGAAAGAATTGGTAAACCATTTGCGAAAATTGAATCCCAAAGCGGATATTAATATTTTTCATAGTTTGCACAATGCCAACTTAAATATGTTGCCTGGTTATACCCGTGACGGTGTTCTGCATAACTTTTTGGACGAATATGACAGTTGATTTTGGCACAGCTTTGTTTTCAAAGCTGTGCTTTTTTCTTGACATTTTCACTTTTATACTTTATCATGCTATTATAATAAAGCAATAAAGCGGATACTGGAGGGAAATTATGAAAGCGAATCCCCGGTTGAAAAGCGAAGAGTTTTTGCCATGCTTAAAAGGTTTGTATCGCCGCTACGGATATTTGCCTTACAAGATGAGCAAATTTGAAGAATACGATTTGTACGTGCGAAATAAGAACTTTCTGGTCAGTGACAGGATTTTGACATTTACGGACATCGACGGCAAACTGATGGCGCTGAAACCGGATGTGACGCTGTCTATTTTAAAAAATTCCCGTCAGGAATCCGGGCTACAAAAGGTATATTACAATGAAAATGTTTATCGGCCTTCCCCTGGGGCACATGGCTATCGGGAAATTTTGCAGGCAGGGTTAGAATGCATTGGAGAGTTGGATGATTATGCCGTAGGTGAGGTTGTCATGCTGGCCGCGCGAAGTTTGGAAATGATTTCGGATCAGTATTTACTGGATATCAGTCATTTGGGGTTTGTGGCGGCTTTATTGGATTCACTCAAGTTAGAGCAACAGGCGAGAAGTCAACTGCTGGAGGCAGTGAGTCAAAAAAATACTTCTGCGCTCTGGTCTTTGGCCGAGCAATGGGCTATTCCACAAAAGACCCGAGATGTTTTATGTCGTTTGGCTCTTTTATACGCGCCGCCGATAGAAGCTTTGCCTCAACTTGAACAGATGGTATGTACGGATGCAATGGCTGCGGCGCTAAAGGAATTGCGGCAGTTGTGGAATCTGCTGGAACAGTATGGACTTGGCGACCGGTTGCGACTGGATTTTTCTGTAGTGGATGATACTCGCTATTACAGTGGCGTAGTATTTCGCGGCTTTTTGCCGGGATTGGCGACTGGAGTTCTTTCCGGTGGAAGATACGACCATATGGTACATAGAATGGGGCGCATTGGTGGGGCCATTGGGTTTGCGGTATATTTGGATCGGCTAGAAGGATATGGTGCTGTTTGCCAAGGGTATGATGTGGATGTGCTTTTGCTGTACGATGAAAATGTTTCGCCGGCCAGAGTAACCGCAGCGGCGAATGCGCTGCTCGCCAGTGGCAAGACGATACGTGTAGAGCGGCAGATTCCACCCGAACTTCGATATAGAGAACTTCGGAGACTGAAAGAGAGAGGGTGAAGGCATGGAGTGGGTAAATGTTGCTCTCCCCAAAGGGCGCTTAGGAGAAACAGTTTATCAAATGTTCAAGCAAGCCGGTTATGCATGTCCTTCTCTTGAGCAGGAGAATCGAAAGTTGGTATTTGAAAATCCAAAAGTTGGGGTGCGATACTTTTGGGTCAAACCTTCTGATGTGGCAATCTATGTAGAGAGAGGAGCTGCGGACGTAGGTGTGGCAGGAAAGGATATCTTGTTGGAGTATACTCCGGATGTGTATGAGTTGGCAGATTTGGGTGTTGGGAAATGTTGTATGTGTGTTGCCGCACAGAAAGGTTTCCGGGATGACAGAGGACGTACACTTAGAGTCGCTACTAAATTTCCCCGTATTGCCCGCAACTATTATGGTGCGATCACCCGAGAGATTGACATCATCAAGCTCAATGGCTCCATTGAATTGGCGCCATTGCTTGGACTCAGCGACGTGATTGTAGATATTGTGGAAACGGGTCGCACCCTCTCGGAAAATGGATTGGAACCTAAAGAATCCATCGTAAAAATCAGCGCTCGATTTATCGCCAACAAAGTTAGCTATAAATTTAAAAATGACGCCATCCAATGTATGGCACAGCGTATGGCTGCACAAGCAAAAACAGAAGGAGAGGGCCGTTTATGATTCCTATTTATTCTTATGGACAGGTGCCGACAGATAAAATTTTTTCCAGAGCGGATAACGGTGCGGATGTTCGTGCAGCCGTCCGGAACATTATATCCAATGTTCAAAAAGAGGGGGATGCAGCGCTTCGTCGTTATGCATTGGAATTTGACAAAGCGCAACTTGATTGCTTAGAAGTCAGTGTGGATGAGATGGATGCCGCCGTTGCATCGCTGGAACCACAATTGGTGGAGCTGCTGAATCAAGCGGCCCGCCGCATTCGGGCGTTTCACCGTCATCAAATCCGAGAAGGATTTGTGGTCAGTGAGGAGAAAGGCGTCGTATTGGGGCAAAAGGTAATTGCGTTGGACAAAGTGGGCTTATATGTTCCCGGCGGAACGGCTGCTTATCCATCCAGTGTGCTGATGAATTGCATCCCAGCAAAGATTGCAGGTTGTCGAGAAATCGTTATGGTATCACCACCCAGTCAGGATGGTGATATCGCGCCGGTGATTTTAGCAGCCGCCCGTATTGCAGGTGTAGACCGAGTATTCCGCACAGGAGGAGCACAAGCGGTGGCGGCGCTGGCTTATGGAACTGAAAGCATTCCAAAAGTGGATAAAATTGTCGGCCCGGGAAACGCCTATGTGGCGGAGGCAAAGCGGCAGGTTTTCGGAAAAGTGGCCATCGATATGATTGCCGGACCCAGTGAAATTTTAATTGTGGCAGATGCTCATTCGAATCCAAAGCATTTGGCGGCGGATTTACTCAGTCAGGCTGAACATGACAAAATGGCCGCGGCGGTATTGGTCACCGACAGTATGGAATTGGCTCAAGCGGTTCAGACCGAAATTGAGCGCCAATTGACTTCACTGCCTAGAGCAGAGATTGCGCGCGTTTCCATTGATCAAAATGGAAAAGTGATTGTTACCGACAATTTGACGCAAGCGCTCGAAATCGCCAATGAAATTGCACCAGAACACTTGGAATTGTGCGTGGATGACCCATTTGCATTTTTATCTCAAGTGCGCAACGCTGGGTCCATATTCCTGGGGCGCAGTTGTCCTGAGGCACTGGGAGATTACTTTGCCGGACCCAACCACACGCTTCCAACCGGTGGAACGGCTCGATTTATGAGTCCCTTGTCAGTGGATGATTTTGTGAAGCGAACACAATTTACTTATTATACCCAAGATGCCTTGAGCAAGGTAGGTGAATCGGTCGTTCGCTTTGCTCGACAGGAGGGACTGGAGGCCCATGCCCGCAGTGTACAGTCCCGGTTTGAGAAAGAAGAGGTCTTATGAGCAAATACATGAGCGCGCAGTTTTCAGGTTTGAAAGCTTACACTCCAGGGGAACAGCCCTTGGACATGGAATATGTAAAATTGAATACCAACGAATCTCCTTTCCCGCCTTCACCGCAGGTAATAAAGGTGATACAGAGCGAACAGGCGAAACGTCTAAATCTTTATCCGGATCCTGAATACACGGCTCTTCGCCAGGCTCTGGCTCAAAGGTACGGCGTAAACAAGGACAACGTGTTTGTGGCGAACGGTTCGGATGAAGTGTTGAATTTTTCTTTTTTAGCTTTCTGCGATGCAAACAATGGAATCGCTTTTCCAAATATCAGTTATGGCTTTTATCAGGTGTTCGCGCAACTGTATCATATCCCTGCAAAGATCATTCCTCTTCGACCGGACTTTCATTTGGCTCCGGAAGACTATTGGAATCTGGATTGTAACATCGTATTCGCAAATCCCAATGCGCCTACAGGATTAGCGATTTCCGCGGCCCAGGTAGAGAGCATTGTGCAGAGAAATCCAAAACATGTCGTGGTAGTAGATGAAGCTTATGTGGACTTTGGTGGCGAGAGCTGTGTGCCACTTACAAAACAGTACGACAATTTGCTGGTGTGTATGACTTTTTCAAAGTCGCGTTCTATGGCGGGCGCCCGATTGGGTTTTGCTATCGCAAACGAAGCGCTTATTGAGGATCTTGATCGGATACGCTATTCCACCAATCCCTATAACATCAATCGTTTGACGGCAAAGGCTGGTGTCGCCGCAGTGGAAAGCGAAGAGTATTATAAGGAAAATTGCCGTGTTATCCGGGAAAACCGGGCGTATACCGAAACGCAATTGGAACGTCGGGGATTTTACACATTGCCATCGCAAGCCAATTTCCTTTTTACTCGTTGCCCGGACATGGATGGAAGCACACTGTACCAAGCATTGAAGCGTCGCGGTGTATTGGTTCGATATTGGGACAAACCCATCTTGCGCAACTACGTGAGAGTAACGATTGGGTCACGGTCGCAGATGGACGTATTTCTAGCTGCAGTGGATGATGCCAGAAAGGAGAAATGAATCATGCGGACAGCACAGATTGCTCGAAAGACAGCAGAGACGGACATCGTCCTCACGTTAAATCTGGATGGTACCGGAAAGAGCGGGGTGAAAACAGGTTGTGGCTTTTTGGACCATATGCTCACACTTTTTGCCAGACATGGCCGCTTTGATTTGACGGTTCGGTGCGAGGGCGATACATGGGTAGATGATCACCACACGGTGGAAGATGTGGCCATCTGTCTGGGAGATGCATTTGCACAGGCGTGGGGAGATTTACGGGGTGTCACACGTTATGGAAGTGCACTGTTGCCAATGGATGAGGCGCTCATTCTCACGGCTGTGGATTTGTCCGGACGTGGCCTGTTGTGCTGCGACATACAGATTCCTACCGAAAAGGTAGGAACTTTTGACACGCAGCTTGTACAGGAGTTTTTGATGGCATTGGCTCGACGAGGAAATTTTACTCTGCACGTCCGTCAGATGGCCGGTGTCAATAGCCACCATATTATTGAGGGAGTGTTTAAAAGTTTGGCGCGTTCGCTTCGACAGGCTATAACGCTGGACGAAAAGGCCATTGGAGAAATTCCATCTACAAAGGGGGTTCTGTGATATGATCGCCCTGGTGGACTACGGCGTTGGAAATTTGTTTTCTCTCTGCTCATCTCTTATGGCTATAGGCGCCGAAGTTTGTGTTACGGGGGATCCGAAGAAAATCCGTGCTGCCGACAAAGTGGTTTTGCCGGGAGTAGGTGCATTTGGCGATGCGGCTTTTCTTCTACACAATAACGGGCTCGACGTGGAAGTGCAAAGAGCAGCCCAAGCGGGAAAACCGCTGCTCGGTATTTGCCTGGGCATGCAGTTGCTGTTGGATCAAAGTTTGGAATACGGTGTTCATACGGGCTTAGGGCTCATTCCCGGTACGGTGCGCCCGATTCGACCATTGATTCCCGCGGGTTATAAAGTCCCTCATATAGGCTGGAATACATTGCAGTTTGCCGATGGTGGACCGGTTCACCCGCTGTTTTCTCACATTCATGCAGGTGATTGTGTGTATTTTGTTCATTCTTATTATGCTGAGAGTCCGGATGAAGTGGTCATTGCCCGCACAGAGTATGGTTCTTTGTTGACGGCGGCGGTAGCACAGGACAACGTGATGGGCGTGCAGTTTCATCCTGAAAAAAGCGGCGACGTAGGGCTTAACATTCTGCGCGCCTTTTGTGAAATGGAGTAGAGAAAAATGATTCTTTTTCCTGCGATGGACTTGAAAGATGGGCAGATCGTTCGTCTTTATAAAGGAGATTTTTCTACGGCACATCAGGTGACCCAAAATCTCCGTGCCACTGTTGCAGCATTTCGGGCTGCGGGCGCTGCGTATGTACATGTGGTGGATTTGGACGGAGCAAAAGATGGCTGGCGTAAGAATATGGACATGGTGCGTACCGTGGTACAAAGCGGTTTGCGAGTACAATTGGGAGGCGGTATTCGTACGGCAGCGGATTTGCAGGAGGTGTTTGACGCGGGGGTATATCGAGCGGTGTTGGGTTCTGCCGCGGTATCCAACCCTCAATTGGTTTCCGATGCATTGGCACGCTGGGGAGCGGAGCATATCGCCGTAGGAGTGGATGCTCGCAATGGAAAGGTGTGTACGGACGGCTGGGTGGAGGATTCCGGATGGGACTACTGTGAGTTTGCCCATAGAATGGAGCTTTTGGGAGTTTCCACGTTGATTTTTACGGATATTGATACCGACGGAACGTTGCATGGCCCGGCCTTTGAAAGTTTGGCTCGATTGCAGCAGACCGTGCGCTGCCGTATCATTGCTTCTGGTGGGGTGAGTAGCAATGAGGATTTGCGTCGTCTGAGCGCGATGGGGCTCTATGGTGCAATCATCGGAAAAGCCTGGTATACCGGCGCAGTAAAACTGGCTCAGGCCATAGAGGCGGAGGGAACACAATGATTACAAAACGTATCATTCCCTGTCTGGATGTAAAGAATGGCCGAGTGGTTAAAGGCGTCAACTTTTTGGATTTGAGCGACGTATCCAATCCGGTGGAACTGGCGAAATTTTATAGCGAAAGCGGCGCGGATGAACTGGTGTTCTACGATATAGCTGCTTCTGTAGAAGAGCGCACTCTCTTCACGGATATTCTTACACAGGTGGCTTCCCAAATTTTTATTCCGCTCACAGTGGGCGGTGGGATTCAAACACTGAATGATTTTGACCGAGTGCTAAAATGTGGGGCGGATAAAGTGAGTGTCAATTCCGGCGCCATTCGCAATCCATCTTTGATTGGTGCTGCGGCGAAGCGGTACGGCAATCAATGTGTGGTACTTAGTGTAGATGTAAAGAGGGTTGATGCGTCCTTTCATGTATTTGCCAAGGGCGGACGTGAAGATACCGGTATGGATGCCATTGAATGGATCCGCCGTGGCGTAGAGGAAGGAGCGGGGGAGATCGTACTTAACAGCATCGATACCGATGGAGTGAAAAAAGGGTTTGACCTAGAAATGTTGGCAGCCGTATGTGATGCGGTGGACGTGCCGGTCGTTGCCTCGGGCGGAGCGGGCGGCAAACAGGATTTCGTTACGTTGTTTGAAACGCTTCCCAAGGTAGATGCGGGACTGGCCGCCTCTATTTTTCATTTTGGTCAAGTTACGATCCCTGACTTAAAGCGCACACTGGCCCAAAGGGGAATTCCCGTGCGTGTTCTGAAATAAAGGAGGAGTTCGTGTGCTTTCTATAAACGATTTGAAATTTGATGCCAATGGGCTCATTCCGGCCATTGTAGTGGATGCCGATTCCGGTAAGGTACTGACTTTGGCTTACATGAACCGCGAAAGTTTATCCATTAGTCTTTCGGAGGGAAGGACCTGTTTCTGGTCTCGGTCCCGTCAAAAATTGTGGCACAAGGGTGAAACTTCGGGCAATGTTCAGTATATCCGTACCATCACAGCCGACTGCGATCGGGATGCACTGGTGATTGTCGTAGATAAGAAGGGCCCGGCTTGCCATTTGGGTACGGATTCCTGCTTTAACGATCCATTGTACATTTCACAATCAGGCGAACCTTTCTGCGTGGAAAAGCTGTATCAGTTATTAATGGAACGGAAAGAGTCTCTTCCCGAAAATTCTTATACCACGTATTTGTTTCAGAAAGGGCTGGATAAGATTCTCAAGAAAATCGGAGAGGAATCCACGGAAGTAATCATTGCAGGAAAGGCTCAAGACAAAGCGGAAACCGTTTACGAAATTGCCGATCTGATGTATCATGTAATGGTATTGATGGTAGAGATGGGAATTTCAGTGACAGATGTACGGAAAGAATTGGCGTCTCGTCACATCATTGACCACAAGGTCAAACAGGAGAAAATGACATGAGACTTCAGAGTTTGCACACCCATACGATTTTTTGTGATGGAACGGGCACTCCGGCGCAAATGGCAGACGCTGCCTTTGCTGCTGGTTGCACTGCAATCGGCTTTTCGGGGCATGCTCCTCTTGAGGGGCAAGATTGGGCGATGGAGCAATTATCGATTCCAGAATATCGCCGCCAAGTGTTGGAACAACGTGACCGGTACAAAGGGCGGATGAATGTTTTTCTTGGCTTGGAACAGGATTTCTTCTCTCCATCGCCTGAGGATCAATGGGATTATTTGATAGGTTCGGTGCACGGCGTTTTTGCAAATGGTGCTGTGCATTGGGTAGATGAAAGCGAAGAAAGATTTCAAAGAATCGTGCAAGAACAATTTGGGGGAGACATTGTGGCGCTTGCGCGAGAATATTATCGCTTGGAAGCTCAAATCGTGCAGCGTACAGGCTGCCAAATCGTAGGCCATTTTGATTTACTGACCAAGTTTAACGAGGGCGATCGTTTGTTTGATACTTCTACCCGCGCCTATCGTCACGCGGCACTGGAGGCGTTGGAGGCAGTGCTGGAACAAGATGCCATTTTGGAAGTAAATACTGGTGCAATGTCTCGAGGCTGCAGAAAAACACCTTATCCTGCGCCGTTTCTTTTGCAAGAAATTGGGCGCAAGAAAGGTCGGATTACGCTGACCGCAGATAGTCACAGTCCCAGTACGGTTGTGTCTGGCTATCGGCAGGCCTTGGAAATTCTTACTCACTGTGGAATTTCCAGTCTGTGGTATCTTACTCCGGATGGTTTTCAAGAAGATCGTTTCCCACAGATATAAAAAAGCACCCGGACGTTTCCGGGTGCTTTTTCTCATTCATACAATTCTTTTCCGGCGAACACGCAGAGAACACGCTGAATTTCCGGCTTTTCTTCCATCAGTTCCCGGGCCGCCGCCAACGTCGCGCCGGCGCTGGGTGATGCAGGTACAGCATCTGTGCGTAGTACCTCTTGGGCGGTCTGATTGGCTACGTTGGAAGCCACCGGAACTACGCCATCCACAATGTAGGGATTGTAGTTTTCCGGCACAAATCCTGCCCCAAGGCCGGGAATGTTATGCTTGCCGACAAATCCGCCGCCGATGGCTTGGCTCTCATAGGGTTCCACCGCGATGATTTTTACATCCGGGTACCAGGCCTTGATGTATTCGCCTACCCCTGTGATGGTG
>NZ_CAUWGY010000035.1:0-22688 GCF_963558415.1 uncultured Ruthenibacterium sp.
ACGCGGCGTCGCCCTGTTCCACCTCCTCGCGGGCAGCCGCGCGGCGCTCCGCCATAAGGCGGTCTATGGTATCAATATTTATCACCACTTCGCCGTCCTCCTGAACAGGTGGACCGCCCCCGGCTGTCTCCGGGGGTGTGACTGTGGTTTCTCCCTCACCGGGGACCTGCTCCTCCGGACCGGTGTTCATTTTGTCCTCTGCCACTTTTTAGCCTCCTTTTTCATTTTTGTAGTCTTGCACAAACTTTTGCCAGTAATTTTGTTAAATAATTTTTGCCTCCTTTCACGTCCTCTACGCAAAAGAGCCGCCCATGTTTGCCCATGGACGGCCCTTTGCGTAATGTGATAGTGTTCTTTTTTTCTTTTCCGGTTTCGTCTGGGCCGGAAACCCTTGTATTTACAGCGTTCCTAATTGGCGCTAAACATAGGCATGTTCCGATAGCACAGGCCAGCAATGTTTTGGAATAGTCAAAAGGCTATTCCGAAACGCCGGTTGGGGCCTCCCCAAGCCCCGGACCGGGCCGCTTCCGCGCCCGGTTGAACACGCCTTTCGGCATGGTTTTCTGGTTCCACCGCAAGTTAAAAGCTGAAAACCTGCTTTTCAAATACGAAGCGGGGCTGAGGTTTATGATACCTCAGCCCCGCTTTGGGTGTCATGCTTTGCCCGTGACTGTCTGGGCTCTGCAAGTCTGTGCTCAGTCGGTCACGTTCGTCCACGTCTCCGTACCGGAGGATTTTGTATAATCGTGGGCGTTGGTGGCCTCCACGATATTATAGTAGGCCCAGTTGGTCTTGGACACGTCCGGGAACTGGCGCAGCTCGTCCATGTGGTCATCCACGTAGTCCTTGTCCGCTGCGCGGCCCAGCATTCGGTTGACGATGGTGGTCACTTCGGCCCGAGTGATGGTGTTGTTGGGACGGAAGGTGCCGTCCTCGTAACCGGTGATCCAGCCGTACTTGATGGAGCCGACCACCTGCTCGTAGAACCAATCATCTGCGCTCACATCAGTGAAGATATTCTCGCCGCTGGTGTCCAGGTCGGCAAAGCGCATGGCGATCACAGTGAACTCTGCGCGGGTAATGGCGCGATCCGGGGCAAACTGATTGTCACCGACGCCCTTAGTAACGCCGATGGAGGCCAGGGTATTCACCGCGTCCGCATAATATCGACTTCTTTTCCCCCGCTTTCTTTTGCCGCAGGCGTCGGTTCGGCCACTTCCTGACTTTGAGCAACGGCCTCGTCAGCGTCTGCAGGTTGATTGGGATATTCTGCTGCCAGGGCCGTGGAAGAGAACAGCCCCAAGACCAGCGCCAGAGACAAACAACTTGCTGTGATTTTCGTATTCATGGTTGTACCTCTCCTTCAAATTTTTTTGTTTCTGTAGGACGATCTTGATGAATAGCAGTATCCCTCCATTCCGTTTGTGAAGGAATCAGAGCGTCAAACCCTCGGGGCCTTGCCCACCAAATCGCCTCTGTGAAGGGCCGCCGTGAGGTTTGACTACATTCTTCTCCTTCTGTTGCAGCCTTAAAAGATTTTCATGTTCTAACATCGCATTTAAGGCAAAAACGGCAGTCATTTCTTTCCGCAAAGCTCATTTTCCCATAGCAAAGCTGACGGGGCAAAAATTCGTGCTTGTCCCGTCTTGTTTCTTCGCCCAAAAGTGAACACCGGATGAAAATTCTTGCAACTTTCCGAGGTATGTACTATAATGAATAAAAATTATAGTTCAAGCAAAAGCATATCAGTTGCAACAGAAGAACTATGTGATAATTAGCCCCATGCGCTCTAACTGCCGCTGATGGACGCCGCCACTCTCCACGGTATAGATACGGGTGGTGTTCACGCTGGAATGGCCCAGAATGTCCGCCATCCGGGACAGGTCTTTTTCCAAAGAGTAGTAGGTCCTTGCGAATAAATGACGCAGATTGAGGGGGAATACCTTGCCTGGTTCCACGTCCGCGCTCTCGCAGAGGGCTTTCATATCCCGCCAGATATTTGACCGGTCCAACGGCCTGCCCGTCCGGGTGGTGAATACCGCTCCGGCGGTCTTTTTTTGCTTCTGAAGGTATTTCCGCAGCAGCCGGCGTAGCCGGCCCGGGAGGAAGACCGTGCGGCGTTTGCCCTTGTTGCAGAGCTCGGCCCGCCCCGTAGTCACGGCCTCAACGGTGATAAAGCGCAGCTCGGACACGCGGATACCAGTGGCGCAGATGGTCTGCATGACCAGGGACAGCCGCTCATTGCCCACCTTCTGAGCTGCGCTGACCAGCCGGGCATACTCCGCGCGAGTCAGCTCCCGGCGTTCATCGCAGAAGAGGGCCTTTTGTATTTTCAACAGCTTTACAGCGATGTCCTTCCAACCCATGAAGCGAAAGAAACCATTGACGGCGGCCAGGATGGAGTTGACGGTAGCTGGGGCGTGGCTGGCGGGCACCCACAAAATTGGGGTCAATGTCTCGTGCTTCGTGATACTGAAATTATCCAGGCGCTTTGTAATTAGAAATGCGCTGGTAATTCTGGCTGTTTCATCCTGGTATAGCGCCACAATCGCATCAGATACCGGGATGTGGGAATTGTTTTGGTGTTTGCCTTCCCAGAAATTTCTTCCCGCGGCAACTGAACCACGATATCCACTTACAATATTGAGAGGAATAAAATCCATCCAATTCTACTGTTTTATAATAGGAGAGATACTGATATTGTTCCATTATTTTCTATCTGTATATCTTTCGCGCATAATCCTTAAAGCAACCTCAAGGGAATCATAATGACAAACTACAGGGGAAAACGCAGAAAAACCACCTAAATAGGCGGTTTTTCAGTAAAAAGTGGTCTGAGTGTAATTATAGGACTTGGAAAGATCCAGTCATATCAATGGTTTTAGCGCAGCAAGAGGTTCTTATCTCAAATTGTACGATCCAAAACTGTAACACGTGTAATCACATCACGCATGCGGTCTGAACCAACCATATACTCCAACGCATCATCAACGGTGTCAAAGCAGCATTCCGTTTCAGGACGATTCCAAACATAGATTGTGATTTTATCATCTGTCCCATATCGGATAATGCCATAATGAATGCCGTTCCATTCGATTTCTACTTCTCCACCACATTTCATACACCACTTGAAATCGCTGATCGATTTAAAACGGTTATCTTCCAGTGAGTTTTGAGATTTTAAAATGTGATAGGACATATCATACCTCCAATATGACTTGAAATCAGGAATATCTCCATCCCAATAGCTTTCTGCTTTGCCCCAGTTTGGTCGGTTTCCTTCCCATGAAATGGTATGGTCGTGAGGAATAGAGTGTTGTTTGGGACTGCCGTGATCTGAGTAGTGCCGCTCCTTGACTGCCCTTCCGTCTGCACCGATTTTAGTTTCTCTTAAATTCCCGTTACGATCTGTTGTGCGGTTGATGCTGCCGGGTTCACCTATAAAACGTCCATCATCCGGCTTAGACGGTTTCCACGCTCCACCGTATGCGCTGCCTCCGCCTTTTCCAATCAGGTACGGTTCTATTGTATCACAATTCCCGATTGGTGCACCATCCATTTTGAACGCATCCAAATCTTCTTTTGGGAATGAACGCTCGTAGTTTAGATACCGCCAAGAGCTGCGTTCGTAATCGACATAGATGAGATTGCCCTGCATTTCGGGAAACGGTGTATTGTAACAGATGATTTTTTCCGGCTCAATACGCCGTAGCATCTCGTTGTAGCCTGCCATGAACCATTCTTTCTGGTCGCAGCGGTTGTCGTGCTCTGAGGCCATATAAGTGGAGACGGCAACAACGCTTCCTTTTTCAATCCCCTCAAAGCAGAAATCAAATGTGGATTCATCGCCCCAGTTGACGGTAGGAATCACGCGAATCCCTTTGGATGCCCAGCAAGTGCCGCACCAGCGATTGCGAAATACGTTGTAAAGCTGCATGACGGACGCCATCTCCAGGTACATACTGAAATCTGGCGAAAGCACCGCACGGTAGCGGGACAGTTTTTCAATGTCGTTGTCCGGATTCTTCCACACCCGCTCAAAGCGATAGTCGTATAGGAAGAAGTGGACCATGCGGTCCAGGTGATTCTGATCCTCCACATGAGTTTTGTCAAAACCGATCAGCAAAAGATTATCAAAGTCTCCGGGCCTTTCTTGGAACCTGGGAATGATGGGGATTTTGAACTTTCCTTTTACAAAAAATTAAAAAACGGGTAAGTCCTATACAGACTTACCCGTGGTCCGAGTGGGGAGACTCGAACTCCCGGCATCCTGCTCCCAAATGTGTGTCGGAACCTTCAGCCGGCACTCTTCCGTCCTCTTTGGACCTTTCCTCTGCTTGGGCAGTTCCTCTTTAACACTCTTTTGCCCTGCTTGTTTCAAGAAACCCTTTCGTCTTTTGGGATTTGTGTGGGATTGGATTCTGTGTATTAAAAGATATTCCGCCCAGTTTGAGGGGCAATGGCAGGGCAAATTACCGCAGAGGAGCGACGCAGGAATTGCGCCGCATAAACAAAGAATAAGGCACTCTTTATAAGCAGCATGGAAAGTTAACTCATTCTACCATGCCGTCGTACAAAAGACAACAGAGGCTTACGCAAGGCGATAAAGTAGTGGCTATTTCTCTCTTTCTGTGATATTGTTCGTTTGCCAAAAGGAGGCGACGATATGCAGAATGAGAATAATTACACGGTAGGCCAGTGGTGCGACCGCTGGTTCTACGAGAATCAGGGCAGATGGAGCGGCAGCACCGTGGGCGGATACCGAAATCTGATCTACCGCCACATCCTCCCCGGAATCGGTGATATTCGGCTGGTGGAGCTGTCAGAAGGCACCGTCACCAGCTTCTATGACAGTCTGCGGAGCCAGGGACTCAGCGCCAGAAGCGTCTGGTGCGTCCATCTGCTCCTGCGGCGCTGTATGGATGAAGCGGCCCGCGACCAGCGCATCCCCTACAACCCGGTGCGGCTCTGCCGGGAACCACAAGCAGAAGCGTATCAAACAACTCCTTTGCGCCTGGGGCAGCTCCAGCGGTATCTGAACGCGGCGGGACAACTGGGCGCACTCCCTCTCATCTACACAGGACTCTCCAGCGGCCTGCGGCAATGTGAACTCATCACCTTGTCGTGGGCCGATTTTCATATCCGCTGCCGGTACATCCTCAAGGGGCAGCGCCTGCTGACCCTTAACAGCAAGGCGGAGCATCTCCTGGAGCAGATACCGGAAACCGGCCGCTATGTGTTCCTCAACCCCAAGACCGGAGCGCCGTATCAGCTCCACGAGTTCTACTACCTCCACAAGCGGATACTCAAACAGGCGGGGCTGCCGTGGGTGGCCTTCCGGAACCTCCAACACCAATGTGGGGAGGTGGGGATATGACGCTGAGAGAGTATATCCTCCGCTGGCAGGAGGTCTATGACAAGAACCAGAGCAGGCCGACTACCTACGCGGCCCACGGTTACATCTTTAAGAATCATATCCTCCCTGGCCTGGGGGAGATCCCACTCTCTGAATTGACCGTGGAGCAGGTGGGAGATTTCCTGGAGGAGCGCAGGCGCTTTGGCGGTCACCGCCCAGAAAGCCCCGAATACCCAGGGCTGGGGGAGCATACCATGCGGCACATCCACCGGCTGCTCCAGCAATGTCTGGATCAGGCAATCCGGGATGGACTGATAACGGACAACCCCGCCCGAGCATTTCACTACCCAAAGCCCAGGCAGGTCAGCGCCAATGTGCTGACGCCAGCAGAAGCGGAGGATTATCTGGACGCGGCAGAGCGGTTGGGCCACCTCCCCATGTTCCTGCTGGCGCTGACAGCGGGACTTCGGCAGGGAGAACTGATTGCCTTGAAGTGGAGCGACCTGGATGTAAAAAAGGGGACGCTTACCATCACTGAGAAACGCTCGGTGGAGCGGCGGGAGCTGGTGGAGTACGAAGGAGGCACCAGGATCGTCAGCCTGACCTCGGAAGCGGTTGAACTCCTGCACCTGGAACACGCCAAACACCCAGGAAGTCCTCTTATGTTCATGCACCCGGCCACCCAGAGGCCCTACTCGCCCCAGATGGTGCGCCGGCTGCACAATGAGATCATCCAAGAGGCCGGGCTGGACCACATTCGGTTCGCGGATCTCCGGCACACCTGCGCTGTCCTGTCTCTGCAAAATGGAATGGACACGGAAGAGGTTTCTCAGATGCTGGGCCACTTCAGGATCGCAATGACCCGGCAGAACTATGCACCATATCTGGCCCATACTGCCGCAAAATGCGAAAACAAGCCCAATGAAGCATCCACGGCAGATCTTAGGGAAGCGGCAAATATTCTGGATAATCTTCTGAAATGCTGATGGATATTCTGCGGAAGGTGTGGTATATGTTTGGGGCACAAAGAGATGATGACGATGAAAAACAAACTGCTCAAAGAGCTGTATGATTACTTTTATGTCCGCCCGGAGCTTGATGAACAGGAGAACGAAGTGGAGGAGTGCCACAAAGCATTGATCGAGGCGCTGGCAAAGCCGGAACGCAAGCTGGTGCTACGAATCATTGATGCCCAGAACTTGATCATAGAACAGACCTCCCTCGACAGTTTTACTGCCGGCTTTGAACTGGCGTGGAGGCTCTCAATAGAACTGCAAAATGAAGGAAACGAGCGCTCATTCTCCTGTCGGACCAGGAGAACGGACGCTCATTGTGTATGGGAAGACGAAATATAAAATGAGCCTGGGCAGCCCTCAAAAAGCTGCCCAGGCATTCTGCTTGTAGGCTTGGTTCAGCGTTCCCACAGAAGGACCGCATCCGCCACGACCTGCTCAAATTCGGCCTGCGCCAGACCGGGAAGTTCCAGATAATCTCCCACCAAATAGTAGACCGCATCCCCCTGCCGATCCACCTGATAGGTGGCTGTCTCAAAGTCGGTCAGCAGACCGTTGCCGATGCACAAATGTCCCTCACGATCTGGCATCACATCCGAGCGAAGGGTACGGTCAAAATAGAGGAAAACAGCATTCCGTCCGTCCACCTCCCGGCTGAAGCCGTGGAAAGAATCGTAGCTCCCGCCGTGATAGTAGAGGTCGATCACCTCATCCACCGCAAGCTCTGCCGTCACCAGACCGTCCGTATAGGATACCGGCTGCGGAACATCGGCCGCACCCGCCAAAACAATGGAAAAAATCAGCATGACCGCCACGGCGATCAGGACCGCACGCCGGCGCCCACGGGAAAACTTCTTCTTCACTCCCTGAAGAACACGGGCTTCCGTTTCCGACTCAGGAGAGAGCGAGGGGACGGGAGCCTCCTCTTTCATTTCCGCCAAACAGGCGCGGCATTCCTCGCATTGTGCCACATGGGCTTCGATCTCCTGCTTGCTGGCCTCGCTGCACAGCCCGTCGCAGTATAGAGGCAGCAGGTCGCGGATGATATCACATTTCATCATAACCCCTCCTTGATTTTCTGTTTCGCGCGATAATAAGTCACTCTGGCCCAGTTTTCAGATTTGCCGAACAATTCGCCGATCTGCGTATAGGGTAGTTCCGCAAAGACCCGCAGGGTAAACACCTCCCGGTATGGCTCTGGCAGAGCATGGAGCCGCTGATGGATCTGGTGGGCATTTTCCTCGATGAGCAGATCCTCTTCTACATTCTGCGGGGAAGGAATCTGCTCCAGGGCCTCATCTCCCGCCTGTCGTTTTGCTTTTCTCAAATAGGAGAGCCAACAGTTCTTCCCAATTTGGCACAGCCATACGGACAGCCGGCATTTTCCTTGAAAGGAGGCGCTGTGTTCAATGGCGCGGCAGAAGGTCTCCTGGGTCAATTCCTCTGCCAGTGCCTTGTTTCCGCAGAGTCCTTTCAGATAGCGGTACACCACGGGGAACTGCTCCTTGTACAGTTGGTCGAAATCCATCCACACCACCTCGCTTTCTGCCTATATGACGCGTATAAATGCGGATTGTTACAAAATTGGTACTGCCTTTTTATGAATCGACCCAGAGCATATTGGATATTGAAAAGTTATTTGCGAACTGTGCCTGATTTGAAATAAGCGTCTGGAACTGAAAGCATAAATCTAAAAAATAGATTTTTAATAGACAAAGCACATATCCTTTGCTAAAATTAACTCATATAAGTATAAACACAGCGCATGAGGTGTTATTATGACCGTTTGCTACAATAAACTGTGGAAACTCCTGATTGATAAGAATATGAAAAAGAAGGATCTGCGCCTGGCTACAGGTATTTCTACCACTGCTCTTGCCAAGCTGGGCAAGAATGAGCATGTTAGCACAGAGATCCTTACTAAGATTTGTAAAGCGCTGGACTGCGATTTCTGCGATATTATCGAGCTGGTGAAGGAGAAAAGCGATGATTGACTTTATCAAGATAGAGTAGTATCGGGAGAATAACTGCATTGAGGCCAAGAAGACCTTGGTGTTCTTCCTAAAAGTATTTGGGAAACCTACTCCGCCTTTGGCCAACACTTACGGTGGGATTATTGTGTTAGGCGTTGAAGAAACAATTATTGTTGCTGAGGACAGCATTCGAAACCGCAAATATAAGTTGAAATCATAAGTCAAAAAGCCTACTCTGCCACAAAGGAGGACTGCACAATGCCGCATAATGAAAACTCTCGAGTTAAAATTCCTGCATTAGTGCATTTTACTCGTCTTGGATATCAATATATTTCACTAAAAAAATACGAAGGAGTCGTTGACAGCGACACCAATATTTTGATTGATGTCCTTCGTGATGCCATAAATCGGATCAATGCTACTGCTTTGACTACTGAGGATGTTCAGAAAATTGTCAATGTCTTGAAGGCAATGCTGGAAAACAATGATTTGGGCAGGGAATTTTACTCCATTCTCCTCAACGGATATCATGGCTTAAGGTTGGTCGATTTTGAAGATTTCAAGGGTGCTGTAAACTCTTATCATGTAGTCACGGAGATGACTTGTAAGAATGGTTCTGATGAATTTCGCCCTGATATCACACTCCTGATCAATGGGTTGCCTCTGTCTTTCGTTGAAGTCAAGAAACCCAATAATAAAGACGGAATCAAGGCTGAATATGACCGTATGCTAATACGTGTCAAGAATATGAAATTTAGGCGCTTTATTAATCTCGCACAGATTATGGTCTTTTCTAACAACAGCGAATATGATGACACCGAAGTCATCCCGCTGGAAGGCGCATTCTACTCAACTATCAGTTATGACAAATTGTTTTTTAGTCATTTCCGAGAGGAAGACAAGAAACTTCTGGCTTCTGTGTCAGAGAAAGAAGAGTCGATTGAAAACTTTATTCTGACAGATAATAATCTGAGTAGTATTAAATATAGCCCAGAATATGTAACAAATAGTTCTCCTGTTTCGCCAACTAATAGAATTATCACATCGCTTTTCTCATTTGAACGCATTTTAAACTTGCTGAAATACGCAATTGCTTATGTAGAGCGGACAGATGAAGATGGTATCACTCATCTGGAAAAGCATCTGATGCGGTATCCACAGTTCTTTGCAACAAAAGCAATTGAAAACAAACTGAACGCCGGGATCAAAAACGGAATCATTTGGCATACGCAGGGCAGTGGTAAGACAGCGCTTGCGTATTACAATGTCCGCTATCTGACCGACTACTATCAAAAGCGTGGAACAATTGCAAAATTCTATTTTATTGTAGACCGGCTTGACTTGTTGACACAGGCGGCTGATGAGTTCCGCGCTCGTGGACTTCATGTGGACGAAATTGATTCCAAAGAAGATTTTATCAGAAACATTCATTCTACTGGAACAGTCAATAATACTGGAAAGCCCACAATTACAGTGGTTAACATCCAGAAATTTTCCAAGGAATCTATTGTAAAACAGTCTGACTATGCAGTAAACATACAACGAATCTATTTTTTGGATGAGGCTCACCGCAGCTATAAGCCGACAGGTTCTTTTCTGGCCAATCTGCTTTCTTCCGACCGAGAAGCAGTTATAATTGCGCTAACAGGTACGCCACTAATTGGAACGATTTACGATGACGAAGGAAAACCGATTGCTGGAAAGAAGTACGACTCCAAGTCTGTGTTTGGCAATTATATTCACAAATACTACTACAATCGCTCTATTGCCGATGGATATACGCTCAAATTGATCCGCGAAGGCATTGAAACCACCTACAAGAAAAAACTGAAAAAAGCGCTGGAAGAAATCGAAATGCTCAAAGGCTCTCTCGATAAGAAAGAACTGTATGCCCACCCGAAATATGTCTCTGCTTTAGTCCGGTATATTACGGATGATTTTCGCAAGAGCCGTATTGCCATGAACGATCAGTCTATTGGTGGTATGATCGTTTGTGATTCTTCCGCACAGGCACGTGCCATTTTCGAAGAGTTAAAATCCTATCCTTGTTCGGCAGCATTAATTTTGCATGATGTGGACGACAAGGAAACCCGAAAAGGTAATATTGATGCGTTCAAAAAAGGAACGATTGACTTCCTTGTAGTTTACAACATGCTGCTGACTGGCTTCGATGCGCCCAGATTGAAAAAACTCTACTTGGGCCGTATTATCAAAGACCATAATTTGCTGCAGGCGTTGACCCGTGTCAATCGTCCCTATAAAAACTATCGATATGGTTATGTGGTCGATTTTGCGGATATCCGTGCAGAATTTGATAAGACCAACAAAGCATATTTTAAGGAACTTCAGGCAGAACTGGGCGACGAGTTCAAGCAGTACGATAACATTTTCAAGTCTCCAGAGGCTATTGAGGACGACTTGCAGGAAATCAAGGACACACTCTTTCTGTATGATACCAGAAATGCGGAGATCTTCTCACAGCAAATTTCTGCCATAGAGGATAAGCAGGATCTTATACAGCTTCGACATGCGTTGGAGCTGTATAAAGAATTGTTCAATATCGCAAAACTATTTGGTTATAACGAATTGGTTGAACAGTTTGATCTGAACAATATAGGTGCCCTTTACAGCGAGGTCTGTAACCGCATTGGGCTTATCAACAAGAAGAAACTCCTTGAAGAAGCCCAGGATATGAGTGCCATTCTGAACCTTGCTATGGATGAAATCGAATTCCATTTTCAAAAGGTGTCGGAGAAAGAACTGGTCATCGCGGATAAATACCAAGACACCCTTAACCAGACTCGCAAGGCCGTTCTGCACACCCTCGATCCTAAAGACCCTGAGTACATTACCCTGCTGGAAGAACTCCAGCGCTTGTTAGCTAAGAAAAACATCGAAGAATTGACCGCTGACGAAATGACAGCGGATATTGAAAAACTGGAGCGCATCCGAAAGCAGGCCGAGCAAAAGAACCTGGCTGATCAGATGTTGGCGGCTAAATATAATGGTGATGTGAAATTTATGCGGACTCATAAACGCCTGCGCGAAACACCGCTTCCCATCGCTGGGGACATTATACTTCATCAGGTCCTTATGCACTTGAAACACAAGGTGGATTCCCAGGTGCTCTCCAATAGTCACTTAATGGACAATGAGCCTTACTTCATGCAGGGGATGTTCCCAATGATTAAGCAGGAACTTGACGCCCAGCATCTGAAATACTCTGCTGCACAGATCAAGTACATCGGTACCTGCATTTCAAATGAATACTTTACGGAAAGGAACTTTGCGTCATAATGGATTCCAATATTACCCTGCAAACGAAGCAGATGATTGACAGCTTGAAGGCTGTATGTACCAATTTTGGCTTGGGTAACGCCTCCAGCGAATATAAAATCATCACGGAGATCTTTCTCTACAAGTTTCTCAACGATAAGTTCCTTTTCGAAGCGAAGCGGATAGAGCTTGCGCTGGCAAAGCTGTCCCCGGCAGATGCTGAAAAGCAACTTGCAATGATGGGCGATGATGACTATGAGCTGTTTCTGCTTGGTTTTGGACCGGATACTGCAAAACTGAAGCAGTCCCACTTTATCTCTTACTTGTTCAACCGAAAGAACGAGGAAAATTTTCATACACTTTTTGATGATACTCTACTGGATATTGCTACATACAACATTGACATCTTCTCTGTCCGAACCGGTGGACAATCCAAAATGCGTTTGTTCAGCGGGATTTCCCAGTATGTGATTGAAGCTGAGAAAAAAGATGATTTTTGCCGTGCTATCATCGACAAAATTGCTGACTGCAGCTTTGACAGTGTGTTTGAGCAGAAGTACGATTTCTTTGCTCAAATATTTGAGTATCTGATTAAGGACTATAATAAGGATTTCGGTAAGTACGCTGAATACTATACACCTCATTCCATCGCAGGTATTATTGCAAAGATCATGGTGCCTAATGGCGCAAAGAATGTGACGGTGTATGACCCTGCTGCTGGAACGGGAACGCTTGTGCTGGCATTGGCACATGAAATTGGTGAGAATAACTGCACGCTCTATACCCAGGATATTTCTCAGAAGTCTAATGAGTTTCTGCGTCTGAACTTGATTCTCAACAACTTGGTCCATTCTTTACCTAATGTTGTCCACGATGACACTTTGTTACGGCCTTATCATAAAAATACTAAAGGCGATGGGCTGGCGACCTTTGATTATATTGTTAGCAATCCGCCTTTTAACCTTGACTTTTCTGACAATCGGGACACTCTGGCAGGAGAAAATTATAAAAAACGCTTTTGGGCGGGTGTTCCCAATATCCCAAACAAGGATAAAGATGGTATGGCTATTTACCTTTTGTTTGTTCAACACATTATTTATTCTCTTGCAAGCAAAGGTAAGGCTGCGATTGTTGTTCCTACAGGTTTTCTGACTGCCAGCAAAAGGTCAAATAAAATAGCGTATGCAATTCGCGAGAAGCTGGTAGACGAACGCATGCTTCGTGGCGTCATTTCAATGCCGTCTAATATTTTTGCTACCACTGGCACAAATGTTTCGATTTTGTTCCTTGACCGAGAAAACACAGATGGTAATGTAATTCTAATGGATGCATCTAAGTTAGGTACAAAGGAAAAGCTGGATGGTAAAAATCAGCGTACAGTTTTAAACCAAGACGAAATTAGAAAAATTATTGACACTTTCAACGCTGGAACTCCTATTGATGATTTCTGCGTAGCAGTTAGTTATAAGGATATTGAGGAGAAAAAACTATCTTTCTCTGCCAGTCAGTATTTTGAGGTCAAGATTGAATATGTGGAGCTAACGCCAGAAGAGTTTACGGAAAAGGTGTCTGAATTTGCCAACCGTTTGGAAAATATGTTTGTTAAAAACCGCCGTTTGGAGGATGAAGTTAAACTTCAATTAAAGAGGATACACCATGAATAGAACTATACTGGATATTTCATCTGAAATTGGCAGCGGAATTACGCCTCTCCGCAGTAAGGCAGAATATTGGAATTCAAATGACATTCCATGGGTGAAAACTGAGCAACTCGGAGAATATCAAATTTTCGATGCAAACGAATACATATCAAAAACAGCACTTAAAGAAACTACGATAAAATTGTGGCCACCCAAAACTGTATCTGTTGCAATGTATGGAGAGGGAAAAACACGCGGGAATGCTTCGATTCTAATGATGCAATCAACGACTAATCAAGCCTGCTGCAACATTGTAGCTGACCCTCAGAAGGCTGACTATAGGTTTTTGTATTATTGGCTCAAAAATAATTATGAGCAGCTTCGAACATTAGCTGCAGGTGTTCGCAAGAATCTCAATTCAGATGATATAAAAGGATTTCCGTTCCCCGGGTTTAAGGTGGCAGATCAAGCAAAAATAGCCGATGTTCTATCTGCTATTGACGACTTGATTCAAAACAATACTCATATTTGTACCATACTTGAAAAGATGGCGAAAACGCTCTACGACTACTGGTTTACACAATTTGATTTCCCAAATACAGATGATAAGCCCTACCGTTTCTCCGGTGGTGAGATGGTCTGGAATGACCAGCTTAAAAGGGATATCCCCAAAGGGTGGGAGGTAGGAAATCTCTACTCTATTGCTGATCCGATAAACGGGTTGGCCTGCCAAAAACACCGCCCGCGAGATGGAGAGGTATCGCTTCCTGTCGTTAAGATCAAAGAAATGCATGAGGGAATAACAGCAGATACAGAACTTGTATCTGCCAATATCCCTGATAAGAATAAGATATTCGATGGAGATATTCTGTTTTCTTGGTCCGCAACTTTGGAAGTGATGTATTGGTTTGGCGGAGATGCTGGACTCAACCAGCATATCTTCAAGGTCATTCCAATTAACGGATACAGTAAGGAATATGTATATCACCAATTTTCCTCTTATGTGATCAACTTTGTAAAAATGGCCGAGGCACGAAAAACTACTATGGGACATATTACATCTGATCATCTGGAACAGAGTTTTATAGCTTTGCCGCCCAAAGGTGTAGTTGATCAGTTCACAGAAATTGTTGCCCCAATTCACGAGAAAATAGGACAGTGTCTGAAAGAAAACCGTGAGCTCGCAAAGTTCCGTGACTGGCTTCTCCCAATGCTCATGAACGGACAAGTCACGGTAGAATGAGAGAAGGGAGACTTTATGGGCAGTATAGTTTTAGAATTACAGCAAGAACTTTTACAATGGAATTGCGACATTGTAAACGCTTTGCGAAAGGCGCATTTGATAGCTACGAAATTAAAACTGTCAGAATTTGATGTGTGGATTCAAAATGAACTGAATGGTTATACCGACAGAAACGATCAGATTCCAGAGTATCGAAATGTATGTGGTATAGTAAAACTACATAACCCTATCAATGGCTGGATTCCTGTGATCTTTGAAAATCAAAAAGAAGAAAAGCTATGGTCTCATAGAAAGATTTTTCAGTCGATTAGCGAGATTATAGGTTTTTCAATGGATAATAAAACCTTATACATTCCGTTTCCAGGTAATTTGTCTCAGCAGTTATCCGAAACAGCCAATGCTCCAATGGTATTTGAAGCCGGACTTTTCATAACAAAAGAATCCTTAAATGCAATTTCTGAAAGGGTAAAGACCTGTCTTTTGGAGTGGACTCTAAAACTTGAAGAAAAAGGAATTTTGGGTGACGGTATGACTTTTAATGAAACGGAATCCGCTAATGCCAAGGAAATACCTCAACAGGTCAACCATTATTACGGAACCATTATCTATGGAAATGTTAGTGGCTCCCAAATCATTTCGGGTAACAATAATTCTGCGACTTATACTGCTGCCGCAGTATCTGATGTTATAAAGGAAATCCGTGAGTCACTGGAACAAGAAAAGATTTCCGTAGAAGATATGGAGAGTGCGCTCGAACTGCTGGATGAGATTTCCGACAAGCTCGAACAAGGCAAGAAACCCAGTATCATCAAAGCGGCCCTGACTGGACTGAAAGAATTTGCGCTGGCCGTAGGTGCAAATGTTACTGCAGCGCTGATAGCTACAAAGATACAAGGGTTGTTCTAATTTTGTTTTATCGAAGGGCTTAGTTATGGAAGACTATAACGAAGAGTTAACAGAACTGGTAGAGAGCTTAATTCGTACCGGTCGAGAAGACGATTGGTGGGACTTCAAAGAATGCCATCACGAAGATAGAGCTGCATTGTTGCATGATATCATTTGTCTTGCAAATAATCGAGCAGATCGAGACACCTACTTAATTATGGGAATCCGCGATAAATCATTTGAAATCATAGGAGTAGAGAATGATTCCAACCGGAAGAACCAGCAAAACATAGTCGATTTTTTAAGCACAAAGAATTTTGCAGGACAAATCCGTCCCCGTGTTGAAGTGCGTACCATTCAATTAGAGAAACATGAAATTGATGTGTTTATTATCAAAAACACAACTGATGTTCCCTACTATCTGGTGGAAAGCTATACAGATACTAAATATAGACCGGAGCCTCCCAAGAAAAGAAAAACCGTACAGGCATTTCATATTTACACCAGGGTAATGGATAATAACACGCCGATAGATAAGAGCGCTGATGTTCATGATGTGGAATATCTATGGAAAAAGCGCTTTGGCTTGCTACAGACACCATTGGAGCAAATCAAAATTTTTCTTCGCCAGCCAGAAGAGTGGACTGAAGAAAACTCCTGTTATTATCACAAGTTGTTTCCGCAATATACCATTGCTATCGAATATGAGGAAGATGAAGATGAAGATGGCTTCAATAAAAACGGCCATCGTTCGTTCTATCATCATTTACAGAGCGATACATCAGCATATTATGGCACATTAAAGATATACCATTACAGCACCCAACTTTTTTCTTGCCAAATCACTGCCCTTGATGGTTATAGAATGGTTGCGCCGTGCCCTGAAATGAAGTTTATCCCATATCGCAATTATGGTGATCCGAACATTTGTCTAAGGTACTATGTAACTTCTGGATTGAAGTATTTGTTGTTACGCTTTTTGGAATACCACATCGGTAACGCCAACGGTCATGAAGCACAATATGCGACCCAACGCCTGTTGGATGTTATTCTTTTATTTGAGAGCGATGAAGATGTCGAAGATTTTGCCATTTATGTTCATCGTCATTTAGGCTCGTTCGATGACAAGCTTTCCAAACAACGAGAGCCGTGCATTGTAAACGAAACAGATATTGCAAAAAAAGCGCTGGCAGAGGAAATTCGTTACAGCTTGGCGCTTAAAGAGATGCAACCTGCATGGGAGCAGTTTAGAGTTGAAAATGAATAGACTGAAAGAGGTGGGATATAAGTGGGTGAAGCGTATTATATTTTTACAGACGAGGCCGGTGCATACAATAAGCGCCCGTCGGAACCGTTTCGCCGTAGCCACCCTTTCTACATAAGAGCTAATGTTCGTCTATCTGTAAATGACTATCGCATATTTCAGCAAGAAATTCAGGAACTCAACGCCAAATATGGAATCCCAGTTGGCGAAGAAATCAAATGGTCTGACTTATGGGAAGTTTGCAAAGGAAAATACCGGGCTGATTTTCTGAAATCCTTTACCCCAGATAAAATCAAAGGGTACTACCGCCATTTCTTCAACCGTGTGGCGGACAAGCCTTCTTTGCTGTTCATATTTACCGTAACCTGCATATACACTCAACCATGTTATCAAGCGGAAAATGAGGTGCTGAAATTTCATATGCAAGAGGCATTTCAGCGAATCCAGATGGATAGCCAACCCGATAGTTTTGCTACAGTGATTATGGATGAGCTAAATCAGGATAAGGTTAAACACCTCAAAGATGCCTGTCATCGAATGATGGTGGAAGGTGACTTTGTGAAATACAAAAATGTATATCACGGTGTGCTGACAGAGTGTAGTTCTCAAAGTGTGGGAATTCAGTTGGCGGATTATGCTGTAGGGATAATGAATGGCTATCTCCGTAAGCATCTCATGAGCCGAGGGGACTACACATTTGCTACAGATCTTTATGCTGAATTTATATCGCCTAATTTAAGAAAGCATGCAAACGGAACGATAGTTGGTTATGGGGTTCGAGAAGTTCCTCGGGACTCTTCCATACGGCAAGTTTTGATACAGCTATTTAATTAGGCATATGATACCTTACTCCTCGATATAAAGGATAGGGGCAGTTACCGAGTAAACCTCGGCAACTGCTCATTCACAGATTTATTTTCTAAAAACCGGGAGAAAGTGGTTGTTGTAAAATTGCAATGATCACGCTATAGGCAGTAACCAAAAGTGTATACAGAAATGTGAGGTGACCAGATGGCAGAAAGAAAAATCCGTGCTGGGTACTACCGGCGGTATGACGGCAAGGTGGTCTATGTAGTCTCTCTGGCCACCGACGCCGACACCGGCGAGGAAAGTGTCATCTGGACCACCTACCCCTTTGCAACTGTCCCCAGATACTACACCTCCAGCAAAAAGTCCTTCTGCGCTTTTATCGAAGTGAACGGAGAACGGAAAGCTAAGTATAAGCGAATGCTCAATATGAAGATCTCAGGGGAAGCCATAGAGCGGCTGGAGGAAGAGGGCTTTCGGGGACCGGTTCGTAAACGAAAAAAATGGCAACTGGATGAATCTTATGACTCCCGAGATTATCAGCAATCTCTTACCTACTACGCATACGCAAAAGATCTCTGTGAGCACTACAACTTCGACCGGAACAAATATCGCCTCTGCGTAAAGGAAAAGAGATTCGTTGCCATCACTAAAAGTGACTTCGCCAAACTGAAAGAGGGCCTGCAGTTTCTGGACAATGTCCTGAAAACGGTGCTGGTTACATACCAGGGCTATTTCCGGGAGCGGTTCGTGGATGGCCTGTCCATTCGCAAGTACGCGGAAGCCCATCAACTGAACCGTGGCAGCGTGGACTATCAGCAAAAGAAATTCTTCTCTGCTCTGGCCTCTCTGCTGAAAGAGCGGGACGAGGCGGAGGGAATATGCCGGCTGCTGAAACCAGCACAAAAGTAAATAATCCAACCTCAAACGGAGTGTCTGCGACAAAGCAGACGCTCCGTTTTTCTGTCAAATGTATGTCAGTGGGATGTATTTTCCCCAATACAAGTAGAGAGACAACTCGGACACCATCCAAAGGATATGTCAAAACTATGTCACATGCAAATGTTTGCGGCTAAAGAAGTAGAGGGAGTTTTAAGAAGGAGATGGTCAACATGAGAGAATCTGTCTACAAGAACTACGGTGAGGCAAAGGTGCCGGGCGTATCACTGTCCAGTAGGTATGGACTCATGCACCAACCAGGCTTTCCGGTACTGCGCGTGGGCAGCCGCATGGTGGTGCCGAAAGAAAAGTGCATTCAGTGGATGGAGGAGCATACGGGAGGTGCTATATGAAGTTCCAACAGTGGCCCAAACGAGATCCCGACAAAAACTATTTCAAGGTTCCCAATGAAGTATTTCACATCGGTCTCAGTTACCCGGAGATCTCCATCTACTGCTATCTGCTGAGCATCGAGGACAGAGAAACCTACCAGTGCTACCCCAGCTACAAAACCATCGGCAAGGCGCTGGGTATGAGTGAGAACACCGTGAGTAAGTATGTGCGCAGCCTGGAGGAGAAAGGTCTCATCCGCACCGAGCCGACGATGGTGCGGAGCAAAGACGGCAGGCCCCTCAACGGGAATCTGCTCTACACCATTCGTCCGATCCAGGCGGCAATCGAATTGTTCTACGAGCGGCAGTTCCAGCAGCTGGAGGAGGATACCGCCCGTCAGAGAGCGGCGGAACGCCTCGCAGAATTGGCCCGTGAAAGCCCCCAGACCGCCCTATGTGCGCCTTTCGGAGCGGAAGCGAGTCCCCAGTGCCGACCCGGGGTTGGAGGCCCAATTTGACCCGCTTTCGGAGGCGATCCCGAGGACGAAAGAAAAAGCAGGATAAACGACAGGGTCGCAAGCGCCCCCTGTCGGAAGCACTTCTGCCCGCAGTGCGGGCAGTTGCGGGAGCTTTTGCGGGATTGGAAATGGGGTCAAAATCCGGGCAGTGATACCATCTCTGCGGTCACTATGCCCGAAAGCCTACTGTCACAAGGAAAAAATAGGGGTCAACCCCCGGAAAGGAGCCAACATGAGCAAAAAAGAGAAATTCCCACTCTACCTGTCGCCGGAGAAAAAGGCCATTCTGGAGCGCCGGTATCAGGAGGACGGGAGCCGGAGCATCACTGCCTTCATTGAGCGGGCGGTGGACTTTTACCTGGACTATCTCAGCGCCAACAATGCCGGACTGTTTCTCCCCACCTCCATCAAGTCCTATCTGGACGGAAGAATGGGACAGCTGGAGGAGCGGCTGTCCTCCATCGCCTTCCGGCAGGCGGTGGAGCAGGACATGGTGGCCGGTATCCTCGCCGACGCGTATCAGTTCAGCGGCGAGGATCTGCACCGACGGCGGGCGGAGAGCGTTCAAAATGTGCGGAAAACCAATGGCCGCATCTCGCTGGAGCAGCGGGTGCGTGGTGCATGGGAGGAGGACGATGAGTGGCAGGATTGATCGTGAAAAGTCCTTATCTCAAGTGCGGAGGAGGCAGTTCGGTCAGCGGTTATCTGAGGTACATCGGCACACGGGAACGGGTGGAGATCATCCCAGATGACCGTCCGCCCACTCGAAAGCAGGAGCAACTCATCACCAAACTGACAAAGGATTTCCCGGAGGCGAAGGAGCTGGGTGAGTATTCCGATTACAAAGACAAGCCCACCAAGGCCAATGCCTCTGTCTTTATCACCCGAGCGCTGGAGGAAAACTGGTTTCAGGTGCAGCAATCGGACGGCTACATGAAGTACATTGCAACCCGGCCTCGTGCGGAACGGCTGGGTGACCACGGGCTCTTTGGTGATGAAGATGCTGTGGACTTGGAGAAAACCATGCGGGAGTTGGATCAGTACAGCGGGAATGTGTGGACTCATATTCTCTCTCTGAAGCGTGAGGACGCCGCGCGTCTTGGCTACGACAATGCCAAAGCGTGGCGGAATCTGCTCCGGGCCAACCGCAATGACATCGCCGCCGCCATGAACATCCAACCGAACCACTTCCACTGGTACGCTGCCTTCCACGATGAGGGCAAGCATCCCCATGTCCACATGATGGCGTGGTCAACGGTGCCCGGCGAGGCGTATCTTACGCGGGACGGTATCCGCAACATCAAATCTGCGCTCACCAATCAGATATTCAAACAGGAGATGCTCCACACCTATGAGCAGAAGTCACAGTCGCGGGATGAACTGGTGCGGGAGGCCCGCCGGGCGATCCGGCAGCTCACTCAGGAGATGGCGCAAAGCATTTGCACGGCTCCTGAGATCGAGCAGAAGATGGAGCAGCTGGTCGGACAGCTGGAAACGGTCAAGGGCAAAAAATCCTATGGCTACCTTCCCAAGTCCGTAAAGAAAACCGTGGATGAGGTGGTGGACAAGCTGGAGGAGCTGCCGGTGGTCCGTGTGTGCTACGACCAGTGGTGCAGGCTCCAAGGCGAGGTGGAGAGCTACTACCACGACAAACCCAGAGAACGGAAAAAGCTGTCCCAGGAGAAAGAGTTCCGGCAGATCAAAAACGCTGTCATTCAGGAGGCGGAGCGCATCCGGCTGGGCGAGATCTCTTTCGAGGACGATGGCATATCTCAAACTGATGAACCGGAACATGTGCGGAATGAGTCCCAAGCCTGCCGGGAGCTGTGGCGCATCATCCGGAACGAGGACATTTCTCTGGACTACCGTGACCGGGCGGCAGAGAAGCTGGAGCAGGTTGCGGAGCGCGGCGACGCCTATGCGCAATACCGGATGGGGCAGCTCTACCGAGATGGCCCTCTGCTAATCCCGGACAACCATAAGGCAAAACACTGGCTCAGCCAGGCGGCGAAACAAGGTCTGCCGGAAGCACAGTACGCCCTTGGCAAGCTGCTTCTGTCCGATGATTGGGAGGTACGGGACCCGGACGAGGGCATCCACTGGTTGAAACAGGCGGCGGAAAACGGAAGCCACTTCGCAGCCTACCGTCTGGGCAAAGAGTATCTGGAGGGAAACGCTGTCAACAAGGACACCTCCAGAGCGGCGGATTGGTTTACCAAATCGGCGGAGGCGGGTAACCAGTACGCCCAGTACATGCTGGGCAAGCTGTACCTAATGGGACAGGGGCTCCCACGGGATCAGGCCCAGGCAACGGTGTGGTTCAGCCGCTCCGCTGCCCAAGGAAATCAGTATGCTCAGTTCTTCCTGGAGCAGAGAAACAATCTCCGCCCGCCCTCTGTGATGCTGGCGGTCACTCAGCTGCTCTACCACATAAGCCGGATCTTTGAGGACAACTCCGTGCCGTCCGCCGTCCCAGTAGGTCAGCAGGTGGATCGAAAGCTCAGGAGGAAGATCCAGGAGAAGAAGATTGCTATGGGCCACAAGCCGGATGACCATGAGGAGCAGTGGCCTGAAATGACCATGTAAGCGGCGCAGAAAATGAGCCGCAAAACAAAGAATAAAATCCCTTCCACGAGAAGGGTAGAAAGGAATCCGATGAAACGATCCAAGTATAATTCTTTCAATGAACTTCCTCTAATGCTGACTGTGCAGGATGTGGCCGATGTACTGGGCATCGGGCTGGCCCACGCCTACGAGGTAGCTCACAGGAAGGATTTCCCTACCATCACCCTGGGCAGCCGGATCATCGTCCCCCGTGATAAGTTCATGGCGTGGATCGACGAACAGGCAGCCAAAAAGACGGAAATATTTTAGTGGCTATTTCAAAGATTCTGTGGTATTTGTTTGTGTTGCAAAAGGAGGGATGAACAATGGCAAAGAAACGAGCAAACGGTGAGGGTAGCATCCGCAGAAAACCCAATGGCCGCTGGGAGGGCCGATACACCCAGGGCATCGACCCCAGCACCGGCCGCGCCATTCAAAAAAGCGTGTCCGCCAGGACGCAGGCTGAATGCAAAGAGAAACTGGCAAAGGCCATCCGGGACAACCGGGGCATCCCGGTGAACCACAACGAGGACTATACTGTGGCGGAGTGGTGCCGGCTGTGGTTTGAAACCTACAGCAAGCCTGTGATCCGCCCCAACACCGCAAAGACCTATGAGAACATGATCGAAAACCACATCGTACCGGCTATCGGAGGAGTGAAACTCAAACGGCTTACCGCCATCCAGATCCAGAAGATGTACAATGATTCCAAGACCAAAGGGCGGGTGCAGCGGTTCGAGAGAAAAACCGACACGACTCTGTCTGGAAGTACGGTGCGGCGCATCCACATGGTGCTGTCCTCGGCGCTGAAGCAGGCGGTCAAGGAGCGGATCATTCC
>NZ_CAUWGY010000036.1:0-21600 GCF_963558415.1 uncultured Ruthenibacterium sp.
GTTTTTATGCCTCGTTGCCAGCGGCGGGCACAGCCATATCGTGCGGGTGCAGGACTACACCCATTTCGAGGTCCTTGGCCGGACGGTGGACGACGCAGCCGGCGAAGCCTTCGACAAGGTGGCGCGCACGCTGGGGCTGGGCTATCCCGGCGGCCCGGCGGTGAGCCGGGCCGCCCAAACGGGCGATTCCAAAGCTTATCCCCTGCCCACGCCCCATGTAGAGGGCCCGTACAACGTCAGCTTCTCCGGTCTGAAAACAGCTGTGCTCAATCTTGTGAACAAAGCGCAGATGAAAGGAGAACGTGTGAACGTGGCCGATATGGCCGCCAGCTTCCAGTTCCGCATCACGGACATTCTGGCCGAAAAGCTGCTTTTGGCGGCGGGCGATCTGGGGGCAAAAAAGATTTGCCTTGCGGGTGGTGTAGGGGCCAACATTGCTTTGCGCCAAAAGCTGGAGCGGGGGGCAAAGCGCCTTTCGGCCCAGTTGTACTTGCCGGAGCTAAAGCTGTGCGGCGACAACGCCGCCATGGTGGCGGCACAGGGATACTACGAATACCTGGATGGGAACGTAGCGGATCTTACTCTGAACGGCCTGCCCACTTTAAACATCGATTACCGTTAAAAAAAGCCTTCGTCCAAAACAGGGCGAAGGCTTTTTATTGTTGCCAGGACCATCGAGAAAAATATTTGTTTTGCGTGCAGTGTACCATAAAGCGGGAATCCTGCCGGGAAAACACCCAAAGCGAACCCATTTGTTCGTGTTGGTCGTAGCCATACCCGTCCATATAATCTTCCAGCGAAGCGTGCGGCTGGGCCAGAACCACCTTGGGATTTTCCTGAATTTCCACATACTGCGCGTCGGTGAAAAGAATCTCCGCCAGGCCTGCGGCTGCAACGACCGGATTGCGCACTTGCAGCTTGATACAAAGCAACGCGCAGAAAGCCGTCAATAAAACAATGACCGCAACCAAAACAAAGAGCATCCGCTTTTTCGAAAAAGCACCCTTTTTTCGTCTTTGTGCAAGCAGCACCCGGGCCAACTGGATCACCCGAACCCAGAGCAGCACCCCTGCGGCCAAAGCGATCAGGCGGACGGGCCATGTCCCATCCGAAGCCAACGCAAACCAGAGGAAAAGCGTTCCTGCACCTGCCAAGAAAGCAAACAAAAACACTGCCAAGATCACCCGCACTACAAGCGGCACTTTACGGGATTTTGCACCGGCCATAGAACCTTCCACGATTCCCTCCACAAGGATTTCCAACAGTGTATCCATCGCTTTTCCTCCTCTCTGATGCACTCATTCTAACAGCTTGTTTTTTGTTTTTCAACCGCAGCATGGACTTTTTGCCATCCGGCATGGTATGATGAGAAAAGTGCCCATTGCGGTTCATTTCAACAAATTTAACGGAGGACATGCAGTGCAAAACAAATTCTGGCGTTATGTGCTGCCCAGTATGGCGTCGCAGATGCTGACGGGCTTTTTTATCATTGTAGACGGTTTTTTCATTGGCCAGCGCATGGGCGACGTGGGTCTGGCTGCGGTGAACATTCTGTGGCCCATTGCGGCCATAATCCAAGCCACAGGACTGGGGCTCGGTTCCGGCGGCAGCGTACTGCTGGCCTCTGCCCTTGGTGCAAAAAACGAAGAAAAAGCGATGCGCGCCCGCGGAAATGCGCTTTTGTTTTTGGGCGCTGCCAGTATTTTTCTCACAGTGGTTTTGTGGTTCACCTACCCGTGGATTTTGCAATGGCTGGGTGCACAAGGGGAGCTGTATGCACCGGCTGAAGAATATGTGCAAGTGATTATTCTGTGCTGCGCAGCCCAAGTGCTGAACAGCGGCGTCAATCCTCTTTTGCGTGGCGCAGGCCGCACGTTTCTGGCCATGTCCGGGATGGTGATGGGACTTTTGTGCAACATTTTTCTGGACTGGCTGTTCATCATGCCGCTGAACTGGGGAATGCGCGGTGCTGCACTGGCCACTGTTTTGGCCCAGCTTCTCAGCGCGCTGTTCCAACTGGTGTGCCTTGTGTCTCAAAAGGAGCATCCCATGCGAGCCGCTCAATTTATTCCCAGTTTTTCTTTGATGCGCCGGCTGGTAATCACCGGACTTTCTCCTTTTGGGCTTTCGCTGTCCGCCAGCATTCTGATTCTGTTCAACAACTGGCAATGTCTGCGCTGGGGCGGGCAAAGCGCCGTGGCCATCTATGCCATTCTCAGCTATCTGCTGGGCAGCTTGCAGCCTCTACTTACCGGTATCGGCGAGGGAATGCAGCCTTTGTGCAGCTACTGCCGGGGTGCGGGCGACGAGGCCGGACTGCGGCGGCTGCTTTTGCGTGGACTGCGTCTGGTCATTTTGTTCAGCACCGTGCTGTGCGCAGCCTCGATTTTGCTGCGCCAATGGATTCCTCCCCTGTTTGGAGCGTCTGAAACAACGGCTGCCGGCGCGGATTTTGCCATTATCTGTGCGGCGCTTTCCCTGCCTTTGTGGGGTGTAGTGCGCTTGTTCTCTTCTTATTTTTATGCCACCCATCAGACAAAGCGCAGTCTTTTATTTATTTTTGGCGACCCCTTGGTAATCAGCCCTCTATGTCTTTATCTTTTGCCTTTGTTCGCAAAACTGGACGGCGTATGGCTGGCCGCGCCTGTGGCTCAGGTGATCTTGGTCGTTTTACTGGGAACCATGCTGTGGCGAAACAAAGTGGCGCACTGAACCAAAAAGAGCACCCTTTGGGGGCGGTCCAATAAAACAGTATAATAATGTTTTCGGGAAGCGGCATGAGTAATCATGCCGCTTTTCCGTTCATAACGTCATAGAGTAAATTGGCGGGGAGTATGCCGATATAGTTGTAGCTGATAGTCACATCCTGCACTCGGTGTCCGCTGGACTTGTCCGGTGCATGAACATATACGGCGTTAACCATATCGTTCAAAATAGTAGGTGTCAGCTTCTCCAGATACAGGTATTTCTTCGCCTGTCGGATAAACCTATCAACATTCTCCGCTTGATCTTCTTGATTCTGTATTTCGTTTTCAAGCATTTCAATCTTGGCTCTCAGCTCGGCCTGCTCCTGCTCATAATCATCAGACAACATCTGAAAACGAGCTTCGGACAGTTTTCCGTTGACCATATCCTCATAAATACGCTTGAACAATCTGTCCAGTTCCGCCAGACGGTTTTCGGATTTCTGCAAAGTTCGTTTCTTGGCAGAAAGCTCTTTCTTTGCTTCCTCACTTCGCTTTGCACCCAATGCTCTGCGAAACGCATCTTCATAATCGGCAACACATTGGATTACCAACCTCATGTGTTGGAGCGTACCTTCTTCCAGCACTACGGCTCGGATGAAGTGAGTGTCACAGACCTCCTTGCCCTTTTTACGGGAAGTGGAGCATACGAAGTGATCTTGTCTGGTTTCAAAACTGTTGCTGGTGCAGTAGTACAATTTCTCACCACAATCGGCACAGCGGACGAGACCGGAGAACATATTGATCTTGCCTGTTCTGGCGGGTCTGCGTTTATTCTTGCGAAGTTCCTGCACACGGGCAAAGGTTTCTTCGTCAATAATGGCTTCATGGGTGTTCTCGAAAATCTTCCATTGATCGGGAGGATTTTCGAGTTTCTTTTTGCTTCTATACGACTGCTTGCGGGTCTTGAAATTGACCATGTGACCAAGGTATTCCTGCTTTTCCAGTATGCCGGTGATGGTGCGTGGTGCCCAATCGTAAGGATTATCGGGTGTCTTTGCAGGAGCATTTCGTCCCATCTTCATCCAATGAACGGTGGGGCAATCCACCTTTGCTTCCTTCAGCTTCTTGGCGATCTGAGAAGGGCCGAAGCCCTCCATACACCATGCGAAGATCTGACGGACAATGGATGCGGCTTCATCGTCCACAATCCAATGCCTCTTTGGATTTTTGGGGTCTTTCATGTAGCCGTAGGGCGGGTTGGTGGTCAGATACTCACCGGATTCGCCTTTCTGCTTCATAACTGCTTTGACCTTTTTACTGCTGTCCTTGACATAGAACTCATTGATGATATTCAAGAACGGAGTAAAATCGTTGTCCTGCTGATTGGCGCTGTCCACGCCGCTGTTCACGGCGATGAAACGGATATCGTGTTCGGGAAAAAGCATTTCCGTGTAGAGACCGACTTCCAGATAGTTTCTGCCTATACGGCTCATATCCTTGGCGATGATGACACCGACCTTATCGTTCTCGACCAACTCAATCATTCGTTTCCAATCGGGCCTATTGAAGTTGGCACCTGAGTAACCATCGTCCACGAAAAAGTGGATGTTGCGGAAACCTTGTTCTTGTGCGTATTTTTTGAGAATCGCCTTTTGATTGACAATGCTGTTGCTCTCTCCTGTGAGTTCGTCATCACGACTGAGTCTACAGTAGATCGCAGTTATTTTGTCAGACTGCCTATTCATGTCTTGTTCCTCCTTAATCGGCGGGCAGTCTGCCAATACAGGATTGCTTGTATCCATTATATCATACATCTGCAAACTTGTCTCCTTTGTCATTCTTCGTCAACCTCCTTTGCCATGTGGTCGAGTAATTTACCGGAAAGACTTCGTGTGCCATCGTAGCTGCCACCAAATCTGTAAGTAGTCTGCCCGGAGCGAATGGTCACGGTGATCTGCGGCAGCTCAGCCGCACAGTAGTTGTGAACAACAATGCTGCCGTTTTCGTTGATGGTGTAATTCTTGTTTTCCTTTTCTTTCATATAATTGTCCTTTCTTGGTTTGGAATGGATAGGAACGGAAACGAATCGAAGGGAATGATTAACGCTCCTGTTCTTGTTTGTGTTCGATCTTTCTTTCAAGGTGTTGCTCCAGATTATGGCGGATGGTATCAAGACGCTGTACTTCTTCTCTGGCAGTCTGGTACTGATTGTAAAGTTCATTTTTCTCTTTGATGAGCTGTTCCACGTCCGCCTGCAATGCCTTATGACTCGGCAGCTTCTTGAGTCCCTTGGAGTCGAAATAGCGTTTGGAGGCGTTTAGAATAATGAAGTCTCTGTCATGCTCGTCACGATATTTCTGACGGGCTTTTTCATTCTTACAGGCTTTCAGTTCGTCGATCACATATCTGGTCTTGTGGTAGTTCAGTACATAATCACGGAACTCTTTCGTCTCCTTGATTGATGCTTCTACAGATTTCATCTTGGTACGAATATCATCCACCTTGGCGTGAGCGGCATCACAAGCGGCAGCCAATGCTTCGGGAGAGTCAAAGCCCATTTCTTGATACAGAACGTAGGCTCGGCTTGCGTTTTTGAGGTTGTGTATCTTTGCCCAATGCTCATATCCTTTACCCTTGGCTTTCGCCGCTTCCATGTCCACCATACGGCTAACAGAGTTTTGTTGTTTGATGAAGTCCTGCATGGTCGGTGCGGAATGAACAAGAGGTTTTTTCGCTCTGACCTGTTTTGCATTTCTGACAAAGGCGGCGAACACGGCTGTTTTATCAAAATCGTCGCCCAGCTTTCGTGCCGTGATAGCTTTGGTACGGTCTGGTGTGAGATAGGACAATCTTCCTCGGCTCTCCTTGACGGTGATACCACGGCGAAGAAGTTTTTCTGCAAAGTCCTCGAAACTGATTGCATCGGAGAGTGCCTTTCGGATTTCTTCACGGAGCTTGTCTTTGTCCGTTTCAAACTTGGTCTGCTTGACGGGCAAGCCCTGTTCGGCAAGAACAGCGTTTTCTTCATCCAACGCAAGCTGTCCTTTCTTCTTTGCCCAATACTCACGCTCGGTCACACGGGTCTTACTGCCGTTCAGCAGATCAATCTGATACAGACCTGCATCGTGGCACATCTCCATGACCTCGGCACGAAAATATTCCATAGCTGCGTTGGTGCATCGGTGTTTCATGCCCGGTTGGGTATCGCAGGGTCTGTCCATATACGGCATGAACGGAACTTCTTCAATTCTCAAAGAATTGATAACGATGTGTACATGAACATTGCCGCTGCCGTTGTGCCCGTCGGGGTGTGTACAGATGATTGCTTGATGACCGGGGAAATGTTCCTTGCAGAATTTCTCGCCAAGGCTCTGCGCCAGATCTACATTCAATCCGTGGTCGGGAACATCCTTGGGATCGAAGCTGATGATATAGTGGTTGCTTTTGACACCTTCCCGTTTTTGATTTTTGCCATAGCGGAGGTTGGCTCTCAGACAGGCAATCGCAAAATCTTCGTCACCGCAGTTCAGCGTAGAAATGCGGTAATCCTGTCTTGGGATGAGCCTGCCGCTTTCATCCAGGGTGGGCTTCATGGTGAACTCATCATGCTCAAAAGTGAGGTAGGCTTCGGCGGCAGAGTAGTCGGCATTTTTAGAGCTTATATGCTTGAACGTTGCCAACAGCATCACCTACCTTTTTCATCACTTCAAATTTCAGAGTAGCGAGATCAGTGGCGGCATCTTGCAGTTCCTTTGCCATGGCAGGATAGGGGCTTCGCCATTCGTTGAGGTGTCGGGCAATCTGATTGAGATTGTTACCGATCCTGCCGTACTCGGCAGTAAGCTTACCGACAGCAGCGAGCAAATCGTCGCTGACAAGTGTTGCCACAATGGTCGGTTTGATGGTTGCACCGGAGATCGCTTCACGAATAAACTCCGATTGGCTCATATCGTAAAGCTTCATACGACGAATAAACTCAGCGTGTTCTTCATCGTCCAGACGGGTTTTTACGATGTGTGTACGTTTCGGTGTGTTGTAAGTTTTGGTCATTCGGTTCCTCCTTCATTTGTGAAAATGGTGGTCGGCGGATGCCGTCGCTTCTGCGAAAGCAGAACAGTTGCAGGGTTTGGGGAAGGCACTCCCCAACAAGATTCCATGAAGGGCAAAATGAGCAATTGGCGAAATTTGGACCCATGGTAGAATCTTGCTCTACGCTACCCAGCCTTTTCGTTTTTTGCGTTTTTGCCAAAGTGTAAAATTGGCACTTTGCCGTGCTTAGTGTTTTGCCGTTTTACCCGAATGTCGTTCCTGCCCGGGAGTCTCACCCCGGCGTTGCCTCGCTCATGTCATCGCAAAGTCATATCTCATTCAGACGGTCATTCAATTTTGAGGATGTATTATCGTTGTGGCTCAATTTGGACAAACAAAAAGAGCCGATTACACAGAGCATCAGAAATCGGCGGGAGCATAGCTCTCGCTTCAAAGTGATGTTCTATGTAATCGGCTCTGAAGATCAAAGTCGGGTTCTGCTTCATACAGCTCCCGCCAACAGAACCAAAGGCGTAGTGGAGCAGTTCGGCACTTCCGGTGTGCCGATACCGTGTCGGATGAAACCGACTAATTATGTCTCAATATGGTCGAACATTTCTATTCAGTTGTTATGTAGCGGCGTACCGCTGTGCCATTATTATACAGATAATGTGCTATACCGTCAAGATTGCAAACCCCCTCGCTATATTCGGAACTACAGAAAACGAAAATCAACGGTTACAGAAAAAGTTCTCTTTACCTGTTAGGACGTTTTCAAGAGAAATATCAACGGGCAAAAATAATTCTGTCCAACCTGGGCAGAATTTTCAAAACTAACTTCCCGACAACTTGTCGGGTATAAAAAATAACCTCCGACCAAGTTGGTCGGAAGTCCCAAAACCAACTTCTGCCCAACTTGGGCAGAAGTTGAAAATCACTTCGCCGCAATTTGCACCGAAGTGGAATAAGTAACTTCGACACAGGTTGTGTAGAAGTCAGAGCCTCATCAAAAAAAGAAGGGCACTAACCATAACAGTTAATGCCCTTGTGAATTAAACTTACTTGTTACTGCCTTCTGAAAAAGATTCCCCTGCGTTGACCAACCCAAAATATTTTTCAAAGAATGCCTTCAGTTTTTCAATAACTGTCTGCTTCTTTTTGTCACGGGAGCCACCGCCACCAAAACGAGATACTGGCGGCATCAGACGATCAACATCTGTGCCCGTTGTTTTGAGGACGCCATCACGGAAAGCGTTCTCTACAAACTTTCTGGTCTCCTCGGGCTTCAGTTTTTCTTCATCAATCAAAGCTTGGATATCTGTTTCACGCTGATCTTTTACAAAGCGTTGCCAGTCTGCGTTGACATCGGTTTTTGTATTGATGGTGGCAATAAAGTTTTCGATCAATTCCTTTTTAGATCTGAGCTGCAAACTGGACTTAATCGCCTTATCAATCGCAACAAGGATTTCTTTGTCTTCGCAGTTGCCGTCATGGTATTTCATAACCAGCATCAGAATATAGTCGATGTTGACTTCAACCTGTTTGACAAGTTCCATTTCAAAGACAACATCATCCATGATACTATCTTTGCTTCCCGGCTTCGGTTTGATTTCATCGTACACATCATGGTAGGTACCTGTGTAGTCTTGGAAATCAATAGGAGACAAAATTTCGTTTCCTGCAAAGCGGTCAAAAGCCGACAGAATGTTTCTCAGACGCAGAATGTTACCAAACAGAACAATAAAATCCTTCTTGTTCTGCTCGCCGATGATTGGCTGTCCCAACGGGTATTTCTGCAACAGCTCGGCGATACGTTCTTCATAGCCTTTCTGCTCACGTCCCTTGTCATCAACACAACCATAGTAATAGTCTTCGTAAGATTTCAGAAGAACAATGCCATTAGCTTCTTTGTCACCGAATAAGGCAATGGCTTCGTTGGTTTCTTTTTCAAGATCACGGAAGCAAACAATATTGCCAAAAGTCTTAACGGAGTTAAGGATGCGGTTGGTTCTTGAAAATGCCTGAATCAGACCATGCATTTTCAAATTCTTGTCTACCCAAAGAGTATTGAGTGTCGTTGCATCAAAGCCCGTCAGGAACATATTGACCACGATAAGCAAATCAACTTCACGCTTTTTCACTTTGTCAGAGAGGTCTTTGTAATAGTCTTGGAAGCCCTTGCTGGATGTGTCAAAGTTTGTTTTGAAAGTCTTGTTGTACTCGTCAATCGCCATGTCCAGAAAATCACGAGAACTCTGGTCAAGGCCATCGGTATCAAAACTTTCATCATCCAAGATGCCGTCTGCGCTGTCTGCTTCGTTAGGAGCAAACGAGAAGATAGTGGCAATCGTCAAATCACGGTGCTGTTCTGCGATCTGCTTTTTTAGTTCCAGATAGTATTTTTTGCATACAGGAATGGAGCTGACAGCAAGCATGGAGTTGAAGCCATTCACACGCTGACCCTTCAGACTGTAATAGGAGTTTCGCATAGTCTTTTGGTCAAAGTGTTCCAGAATGTACTTTACAACTTCGGATATACGTTCCTGAGAAGCGAGTGCTTCCTCGGTATCAATGGCAGTAACTTGCTTGTCCTGCTTTCCGTCCTTTTGCTTTACCGTATTGATATAGTCAATGCGGAACGGCAAAACATTTCCGTCATTGATGGCGTCAACGATGGTGTATGTATGGAGTTTATCGCCAAACGCCTGCTCAGTAGTTTTCAGATTGGGATTTCCGCCAGTACCTGCATTGACCGAGAAAATCGGAGTGCCCGTAAAGCCAAAGATGTGATAGTTTCTAAAGTATCTGTGTACTTTAACAACCTTTTCACCCTTTTTGATCTGACCGCCGACAATTCTTGTATGCATATCACCGAACTGGCTTCTGTGGCATTCATCAAACACCAAAACGATATGCTTATCCCTAATGGGGTGCATGGGATTCTTCTGAATAAAGACATCCAACTTCTGAATCGTAGTTACGATAATTCGAGAAGTAGAGTCCTCAAGTTGTTTCTGCAGAATCGCCGTGCTCTTGTTGCTGTTAGCAGCGCCCTTTTCAAATCTGTCATACTCTTTGATGGTCTGATAGTCCAAGTCCTTACGGTCAACAACAAACAGCACCTTATCAATGTAAGGCAAGTTTGTAGCAAGCTGTGCCGTCTTGAAAGAGGTGAGGGTTTTGCCACTACCCGTAGTATGCCAAATATATCCGCCTGCTTCGATCTTTCCGGTTTTCTTGCTGTTGGAGGATGTCTCGATTCTGTTTAAGATGCGTTCTGTTGCAACGATCTGATAAGGACGCATGACAAGCAGCAGTTCCTCAGATGTAAACACGCAATACTTGGTCAGAATGTTCAGCAGGGTATGTTTAGCAAAGAACGTCTTTGTGAAGTCAACAAGGTCTGCAATAACTCTGTTGTTACCATCTGCCCAATAGGAAGTGAACTCAAAGCTATTGGAAGTTTTCTTGCTGTGCTTTTTGCCAGTGCCGTCGTTCTCCTTGATATGGCTCGCTCTGGTGGTATTGGAATAATACTTGGTGAAGGTGCCGTTGGAGATGACAAAAATCTGCACATACTCATAAAGTCCAGACCCAGCCCAAAAGCTGTCTCGCTGATAGCGATTGATCTGGTTGAAAGCTTCCTTGATCGCAACGCCACGACGCTTCAGTTCTACATGAACCAACGGGAGCCCATTTACAAGAATGGTCACGTCATACCGGGTGTCGTGATTGCCGGAACCTTCTTCATACTGATTGATGACCTGCAAACGGTTATTATGGATATTCTTTTTGTCAATCAGATAGATGTTTTGGGTTCTGCCGTCTTCGCAAGTCAGGTTCTGTACATAGTCTTCCTGAATCTTGCGAGTCTTTTCCACGATACCCTCGTTTGCGTTGGCAATCTTTGATTTGAAGAAGGTTTCCCATTCTTTGTCTGTGAAGCTGTACTGGTTAAGGCGTTCAAGCTGTTTGCGCAGGTTAAGCACAAGATCTTCCTCGTTGTGAATAGACACATACTCGTAGCCTTGTTCACCAAGCATTTTGATGAAGGCCGCTTCCAGAGCTGCTTCACTCTGATATGCATCTGAGCGTTTTTCCTGCGGCTCATATTCGGTTACAACTGTACTTTCATTGGTTGAAAGCACTATGTTATATGTGCTCACATAGCACCCTCCTTTCTATGGCTAAAACTCTATCCATTCCGCATTCTTTAGGTATGTATAGGATAGTTTTTGTTCTGCCAACGGCAAATCTTTTTGGGTATATTGATATTTACCTTCTTCACCAAAGCTCAAGGCATACTTATCAATCATTTTTCCCATCAATGTGAATGCATAATACTCTTTGTTGGCATCCTTCTCATCTTCAGCGAAACCTCGTGACATATTGTACATAAGGTTGTTTGAACTGAGCGAGAGGCAATAGATGTTTTCTTCTATACGATCTTTCTTGATGTTCTCTTTCAGATACAGAGCATCTTCGGCCAATAATTTTGTTAAGCAGAACCCCATTCTGAAAAAATCGCTTTTGCTTACAAAACCTAATTTATACGCTCGCAGCAAATTGGAATATGCATATAAAATGTCAACTTCATTTATTGCATTGATGTAATACACCAATTGTCGTATCATTTTGTTATATGCTTTGTTATCTTCTTCGAATTTTTCGGACAGTTTTAGCCACTCGGCAAAGTCGCTGTCCTGGTTTCTTAAGACAAATTCCAACTTTTCAAAAAGTAATTTATCGGTTAAATTACGTCCTTCCTCTATTGTATCCGCAATTGCTGATATGGGTGAGAAAACTACCGAAAGCCAAGAAACAGCCAATTTTGATATTGAATTTTCCATAGTTACTCCTTAAACGACAGTAGTTTGTCTCGATAATGCTCATATTGTTTCTGCCGAGCTTCGATTTCTGCAGGCAAGCCGGAAGTAGTATCGTTGCAGAGGACATCGAAGCGATCAAGAATGCTAACAATCTGTTGCTGTTCTTCAAGCGTGGGGATAGGAAAACGAATCTGTCTTAAGTCTTCCATGTTGATTTGCTTTAACGCAGCTCCTCTCGTTTTTGATTCAATTTCTTTTTGAATACCTTGGCTAAGGAACTGATAATAGATGTATTGGGGACACACTGTACTTTTAAATGTAAGTGGTACTATTCCACGGGATACATTACATCCCTTTAATTCATCCGAAGCAATAGATATCACACCTGTCGTTCCACGAACACACAAAAGCAAATCCCCGCCCTTCAAAATAGTTCTTTTGTAGGACTCTGCGATTGACGGCGCAACCTTTTTCAAGCCTCTCAATGATACAATTTTATTTGCCAAATCTACAGGACGAACAACGGGTATTCCATTTTCTACATCATCCCCTGTTTGGACAATACCGTATGAAATAGAGCAGCTATCATCGACTATATCTTGCAATGCACATTGCTCGGCATTGTTCGCTCGTGATAGTATTTTTTCTCTATAATACTCATACTGTTTTTTTCTCGCTGTAAGCTCTTTAATAAGTTCCGCTGTAAGCTCCGTGAAATTGTCCAGTATGCGGACAATTTCCTCTTGCACAGGCAGTGGGGGAACTGGAATTATTATTCGATCCCATCGTGAAAACTCAAACCTAAATCGTGCGCCTTCTTCTTTCAGGGAATTGATTTTACTCGCCACATAGGAAGATTTGATAATATGATCAAAATATTTATGCATTATTTTTTGAGAGTTAATGGAAAATACTACATACATTGGGCTCACAAGACCTGCCTCTGAATATTTTAGCCGCGCAATAGAGCCAATATTGAGTCTTGCCGGATTGTAGGCAATCATGTTTTCCCGAACAATGGTATAGTTTGATGTATCTTCACTATGTATTGTGTTCTCTCGATATTCCTCAGCTTTTACCATCCCTTGCGTATTGCTAACGACATATACTTGCCTAACATCTGGGTCATCGTTCCCTTTTTCTCGAATGCGGGTAATCAGGCTTCCTATGCTGATATATTCCAACTCGTCTGGGCGCAGTTTATGTATCACTTCATTCAGTTTGCTCATTCTGCTCACCCCCGTTACTAAATCCTATCGTCTCCAACGCCTTTTTGAGTTCGGCGTTGTTTTTGATTTCTTCTTCTTTTTTCTTGACGTTATCCATGATGCCTACGACCAGACGACGTAAAGGCTCATACTCTCTTAATGCTGTTTCTTCATCAGAGTTGCCATGGGCAATATTACTCAGCCGTCGGAAAAGCTCATACCCATTGTCTGAATATATTACTGGGACAATAGAACATTCTTTGTCCACTGCCGCAATTACTTGGTCAAACGGCTTCATACTCCCACTTCGTTTGCGGATTTCCACACCTGCGCTGTCTCCAACTTCTATCGTGATCCGTTCCAAAATCGAACGCAAATAGATAATGGCTCCAGCACCAAGTCTTTCCTTGTGTGCAATCTCTGCTTTGGCTAACCACTCAGTAAACTTATCCTCGGTTTCGACTGGAAGCTTAATGTTTTCTGGTAATTTGAAATTCTGCTTTATTACATAGACATTGGGGAAAGGTGCAAAAATATCATCAGCGCCAACCAAAAACCAGGCCTGTACACTGTGATTGCAATTTTTGCAGGATGGATTGCCTTCCACATAATCCATACACTGCAATTCGCAATCTATACTGATCATTGACTTATTGATAATCAAACAGTGTAGTTTTAGCGGAGAAACAAAAGAGACGCTATCCCTGCATACCGTAGAGTAAAACGGCTGCATGATTGTTCCTATCTGGATTTCGATAAAATCACCGGCAGAGATCAATTGAACATCTTCAGTTTCTTCCTCAGGAGAAACCGTATATCTTTCCAAATCAATGAAAGACTCAATTTCTCCAGTATTTTTGTTTTTATCAGATAATCTACTGCTGAGTCTCATAAATTATCCCTCTAATTCTGCAATGATTTTTGCAATTTCGCTTCTCAGCACCTGCTCCCTTGCAACAATTTCTTCAATCTCTGCATTGAGTTTTACGATATCAATTTCTTCTCTGGTATCTTCCTGCTCAACATAGGAACTGACAGAAAGATTATAGTCCTGTTCCACGATTTCTTCGTAAGGAACACAACGGGCAAAGTGCTTTTTGTCAGCACGGGCGATAAAGGCATTTACAATATGTTCGATGTTTCCGTCAGGGCCATCAGTTAGTTTGTTGTTATTCGTTACCTTAACACACTCATTCGATGCGTCAATGAACAGAGTGCTGTTATCTGCCTTGCTGCGCTTTAAGACCATGATGCAGGTAGCGATAGAGGTTCCGAAGAACAGGTTGCTCGGCAACTGAATGATGCAGTCAATGAAGTTATTATCGATCAGATACTGACGGATTTTCTTTTCAGCACCACCACGGTACATGATACCAGGGAAACAAACAATCGCAGCCGTGCCGTTAGTAGCAAGCCAAGCCAAAGAGTGCATAATAAATGCAAGGTCAGCTTTAGACTTAGGCGCAAGTACACCGGCAGGAGAAAAACGGGGATCGTTAATCAAAACGGGGTTATCATCGCCCTCCCATTTGATGGAGTAGGGTGGATTGGAAACGATAACTTCAAAGGGCTCATCATCCCAATGCTGCGGATTCATCAGCGTGTCCTCGTGGGCGATATCGAACTTGTCGTAGTCAATATCGTGCAGAAACATATTGATGCGGCAAAGGTTATAGGTGGTAAGGTTGATTTCCTGGCCATAAAAGCCCTGCCGAACTTTATCTTTACCGAGAATTTTTGCTGCCTTCAGCAGTAATGAGCCGGAGCCGCACGCAGGATCATACACCTTGTTGACCTCGTTTTTCCCTACAACGGCAATCCTGGTCAATAATTCAGAAACCTCCTGCGGGGTGAAGAATTCGCCACCGCTCTTTCCTGCGTTGGATGCGTACATACTCATCAGATATTCATAAGCATCGCCAAAAGCGTCAATGGAGTTATCCTTGTAGTTGCCCAACTTCATATCTGCAACGCCTTCGATCAGTTTCACGAGATTGGCGTTGCGCTTGGCAACGGTGGCACCCAGTTTGTTGCTGTTGACATCAATGTCATCGAACAGACCCGCAAAATTATCTTCGCTTTCGCTACCCTTTGCAGAATCCTCAATATTTTTGAAGATCGTCTCCAACGTCATATTCAGGTTTTCATCGCCCGCAGCCTTTTTTCTAAGATTGCAGAAAAGCTCGGAGGGGAGAATGAAAAAGCCCTTTGTCTTGACCATATCTTCACGAGCCTGCTCCGCATCTTCGTCAGACAGCAAGGCGTAATCAAAGCCCTCATTGCCAGCTTCGATTTCGCCTTCGTTAATATAGTTGGTCAGGTTTTCGGAGATATAGCGGTAGAACATCATGCCTAACACATAGGATTTGAAATCCCAGCCGTCTACGCTTCCACGCAGGCCGTCAGCAATCGCCCATATAGCACGATGAAGTTCATCTCTTTCTTGATCTTTTCTAATATCAGCCATTGCTCTTTCCTCCGTTTATGTTTCCAACTGTTTTTCTGTATTTTTCAGGATTTTTCAGATATGCTTCTGCCGCTTCATTGAAAAAATCAGCAAGTGAGCTATCATCCTGTATTAACGCCAATTTCAACTGTTTGTGTAGTGACGCAGGTAAACGCACTTGTACCTGCTTATCACGATCCGATTTCAGATCTGTTTTCTGCATCACTTGCCACCTCCAAATGATATCATTATATCTGGATATAATGATATCATATTTTAGCAAAAAAGTCAATGGAACCAAGAGAAAATGCAGAAAAACCGCTCTATGTTGAATATAAAAGCAACATAGAGCGGCCTCGTCACTTAAGCATACCTATGAAATTATGATTCTTCCATGACCTCTAACATCATTCTCGCCCCCAACTTAAAACCATTCTGAAAGATTAAGCAGTCTGTATTGGTTTGATGCTCTCGCACACAATCGGTGTATTTCTCAAACAGTTCTTTCTGTTCGTCAGTCATGGTGGCTTTGAGCTTTTCTTCATTCCTGCAAATCAGTTCCAGTAGCTTTTTGTATTCCTTGCAAGAGGATGTGTCATACTCGGTTGGCTCGATGTTGCCGTACCAAAATTCTTCGAGGATTCTCATACCGCATCCTCCTCATAGATCATCTCACGCAGAACAATTTCCTCGGCTCGGTTGCGGATGCTGTTCATAGCTCCTACCCATGCCATCTGATCGTGTTGCTTCATGTCCTCTGTCACGCCCTCAGATGCTTTCATCTGCTCGATGATAAGTTCAAGGCGGCTTTGTGCCTGCTCGTTCAAATCAGCCAGATACGTCCACAGCTCACCGCTAAGACATAGATCATTGAATCGGATGGGGTTATGCTCCTTGATATAGTCTCTGTGCATACGTCCCCACCGACCAATAGGTCTGTTTTCATCCGGTAAGCGAATATCGGGAATGTAGTAATCACCGCAACGGATATAGTTCAATTCCTGCATCATATGTACCTCCAATAAGATTCAAACATTCTGTTTAAAGATAGAAAAAGGCGATACCTGGTTGTGAAAACCAAGTATCGCCAATTTTTCTTGTCGCACTCCTGTACGGCAGCTACCCTATGCCAGTAATGTTCTCATACTGTCTTATTGGAAACTACCCTTTGGGTGCTCTTTTTTATAAGTAATCAAACACGCTCACGGGCGTGCCATTGAGATTTGCTTCGAAATGCAGGTGATTGCCCGAAGAGCGACCGGTGCTGCCCACATAACCAATAAGCTGGCCCTGTTCCACGGTGACACCGTCGCCAATGCCATCCGCCCGAGCGGACATATGGGCGTAAATGGTCACCAATCCACCGCCGTGACTAATTTTTACACAGGTACCGTAGCTTGCATCTGCATGCGTGGACACAACACCGCCCGCCGCGGCATAGATGCGTGTTCCCTTGGGCGCCGCGATATCCGTGCCCCGATGAAAACTCTGCTTTCCAGTAAAGGGGTCGGTGCGCCAACCCATGGGAGAGTTGGTAGTATAGCCCGGAAGAGGCCACACGAAGGTGCCGCCTGTAAAATCCACACCGGGGTTGTCGTCCTGTGCGGCCCACTCAGCGTAACGGCGTTCCGCCTCTTCAATCTCCTTTTCCTTTTCGGCGCTGGCCTTCTCGTAAGACTCCTTTTCTGCCTGCGCCTGGCTCATCTGTGCATCCGCCTGCTGCAAAGCTTGTGCATATTCGGCCTCCAGACGCTTGAGCTCTTCCTGAGAGGCATTCAACTGGTTCATCTGTTGCTGCTCCTGGGCGGCCTGCTGTTCCAACATCTGCTCTTGCGCTTGCAGCGTTTCAATAATCTCGTTGTCATTTTGAGCAATGCTCTGCAAATTTTCCGAAAAACGCAGCATCTCGGAAAAACTATCCAATCCCAGCAAAACACTGAGATTACTTTGCCGACTCATCTCATAAATACTGACCATTCTGTCCTCAAAGAGCTGCCGACTGGCGTCCAATTGTGTGACGGTCTGGGCAATCTGCGCCTGCGTCTCATCAATTTGTGCCTGCTGGGCATCGATTTGCAGCTTCATGGCCTCGATCTGCGCCCCAATGTTGTTCTTTTTCTGAGTGTACAGTTCTTTTTGCTGACCGGCCTGCTCAATGTCATCTGCCGCGTTTTCAATGTTTTCTTCAATCTGCTGCTGTTCTTTACGCAGACGCTCCAATTCTTCGGCGGGTGTTTCTGCGGCCGCACGCAAACCCGGAGACAAAAGCACCAAAATCAAAGCCAATGCCTCCAGCCGTCTTTTCCATCTCTTCACACCGGTCCTCCTTGTGCTGCCGTACCATGGACGGCGATATGACTTCATGATACCATACTGCCGGTGCACCGTAAACCGTACAAGCTATTTTTTACATATGTATCCGCTTTGTTTCCGAAACAAAAAAAGAGGCCGAGGCCTCTTTTTTTACACATTTATTCTCGGGAACGAGTATAAAGGGCGGTTCCCAAATCGCACACACCGTCCAAAAGCAAGCTGAGGCCAAAAAATCGAATGACCAGTTTCGTCACTCCAAAGGGATTGACCACCATGACGATTCCCAGCACCAAAGGCACTACCGCTGACACCAACAACGGCGCGAAAGACGGAGAGTTTTCCCGTTTGGCATCCAGAGCCAAGGGCAATTTGCCCGCCCCGTCCAACAAGAGAAGCACGCCAGACACCAGCGGAACAAAGGACAGCAAAATGCGGGAACCCAGCACACAGAACAGCGCCAAAGCTGTAAACAGCACTCCTACCACCAATTCTCCCGAAGCGTTGTAGCCCCGGCGTGAAGCCTGCCGCCAGCGCGCAAATCGGCTTACCGCAAGCGCCACACAAGCCGCGGCCAGCGCCCAGCAAAACAGCGTCCCCGTCATCTCCGGGAACAACAGCAAAATCAACCCCAAGGCCATATACAGAACCGCCATCCACAAACACGCGCTCCTAGTCCAGAAAAATCCCAACATACAATCGCTCCTTCCTTCTACTAGTATAAGCAAACAAAACGTTCCTCATGCGGTCTCACGAAGCTTGCGCCGTCCAGGGACCGGACAATTGCTGTGCCCGAAACGTCGCCGTTTGGTCCGCATAAGGCTGCTGGGTCAACGTCAGCACATAGTCAGAGCCGTCCTTTGTCAAACTGCACACCGCATGCAGATAGTCTATGCCGGCATCCTCAAAAGGCAACTGCACCTGCGTCCAGGTTGCGCCCGCATCCTGCGTACAATACACCAGCGGCCAGTTTTCCTCGTTGGAAGTGGTCAGGCTCAGCACCGCGCTTTGATCCTCCAGTGCACAGAAACCACACAAAAGATTCTGTGCTTCGCCCTGCGGAACATTCGGATACTCCTGCCAACTCACTCCGCCGTCCAAAGTGAACCAGGCCCGGCTTTCCTTCCCGGTGCCCATCGAAAAATCGGTTCCAAGCGCCGCATAGCCAAAAGATTCCGTGGGGAAAAAGAGCGTTCCCCACACAGCGGACCGGCACAACTGACCCAAATGGGTACGGTTCCAATGAGCGCCGTCGTCCGTAGAAACCGTGACGAAATAGCTGCCGCCTCCTTCGGGACACAGTGCCCCCAGCGCGGCATCTCCGGCCAGGCCCACGACCAGGTCCGTCGGATCACGCACCAGCGCACCGGAAGTCTGCGGCGAAATCATTGTGACTGCCCCATCGACCGAAAACCAAACGCCTTCTTCGGTCACGGTGTACTGCCGCTGCTCAGTGCCGCTAAAATCCGGTGCCGCCGCGGGGGCCTGTGCCCCCGGCACCATCTGCACAGAAGAAGTGTTCTCCCAGGATTGATACAAATGCCGTGTGTATTGCCAATCGGCTGTCTTTGTGCCCAAAAATGCACTTACCAGCAAGACTGCCACAAGCGCGGGGCCCGCTGACAAACGGCAATTGCGATATGCGGCTCCTGATTTTGCACTTGCCAGCGCCACCCAAGGCTCATCCTCTGTGCCTACAAATGCGAGACCGCCTTTCCACACCAGTACAAATCCCTGTTTCCACCGGTCGATGCGGCGCAGCGCCCTATGGGGAAAACGATACTCTACACCGTCTCGATTCCAGCGGCATCCTGTTTCATCCACTTGAATGCGGACCGGATCCCGGTCATCTCGGCAGGCTCTGCGCAGCGCCGCCGCGCGACACACACAAAAAACAGCATCCACGCCCAAAAAGGCCGCAGCGGCCAGCAACAGTGCTGCAACGGCCCAGCCGGCTTTGTCCGGAACAAAGCGCAGCGCCCAAGGAGCAAACCATACACAGACCACGGCGCCAAGCGCCTGCAAACACCGGAGCACGAGCGAAGTGCCGGACCGCGCCAAAGCGGCCAGGGCCGGTCCTGTACGCAAGCCGGTCATGGTTCCCTGCAATTCGCCGTCCGGCCTGGGTGCGCGCTCTCCTGTCAGCAGCTCATCCACGGTCACGCCCAACTCCGTAGCCAAATCTGCCAACATGGACACGTCGGGCAACCCGCCGCCCGTCTCCCAGCGGGAGACAGTGCGATCGGCCACTCCCAGGCGCTGGCCCAGTTGTGCCTGGGTCAGCTCCCGCTCATGACGCAATTCGGCAATCAGAGCGCCTGTTTTTTTCGCATCCACCATCATGCCACCTCCCCCTGATACACCAGAGTAGATGGTTCGGTCCACTCCATAGACACCAGCGCCACCACAATGCTTCCGCCGCCGCCCACACTGCCAGAATCTCCGTTTAAAAAGGCAAAGTCCTCGCCCAGAACTACGGTAAACTGCGGCACACCCTCGCTGCACAGAACGACCGCCAGCGTCCCGAAGGGAACACAGTCTTCGGACTCATAGCGATAGAGCCGGCCATTGTATTCCAAAATCAGCGCGGTGTCCTCCATCCAAAGCCGCGTTCCGGCTCCGTCATCCCACCGGGCACACAGGGCGCTCACCACAGAATAATAAGAGATGCCATTGCCCCTGTCCCCATAAGTGACCACGGACTGATGGACCATACCGTCTGACCGCGACACGTAACTCACCGCGCACGCATCTCCGGTCAACCATTGAATCTTGGGCGAAACGCCTGGCTCAAAAGGGTATGCAAACGTCTCGCTTTGCAGGCCGGCCCGACGATACCAGACCGCCTCGCCGGACTTTTTATCCACCCGCATCACAAGTACATTTCCCGTTGGCGAAACACTCACCCATGTTCCCTGCACACGCAACGAAAAGGCCGTTGCAAACACCACAAGTCCGCAGATAAATAATGCCGCCGCCTTCCATCCGGCCCGACTGCGCGATACGGTCACATCGGGCACGCGCTCGGTCACATAGGCGAGAAGATCCTGTCCGTCGGCATCCGCACGATCAATGGGAATCCGTATGGTCCTAAAATCCAACACTAAGCTGCGGTCAGACACATCCACCTGCCGCAGGCAGTCATCTTTGTAACAGGCGGTCACGCCGTCCCGCTCGATCAAAAAACCTTGCTGAGTCCAGCCCATACGCATCGGCGGCCGAAGTCTTGCCAAAACAATCGCCTTGCCAAGCCCCAAAATCTTTGTGTCCACCACAACGCCCCATACGATGACAAACAACAACGAACTCCATAACGGGGCCTGCGGGACCGCCAGCAACGCAAGCGCCGCGATCCACAAAAACGCAGATATTATGAACGCCAACATCTTTCCCGGCTGTCTTCCCGGTGCTCCATGAGCCGCCCTCAAAAAATCCGCCGCCCGTTTGGCGGCAAAGGCCGGCTGTACAAGCGTTTTGGGCTGCTGCGCATCCGAACCGCCCCGGAGAATTTGGTCCGCAGTCGTTTCCAGCGCCTGCGCCAAAGGTACAACGACCGCCGCATCCGGCAGGCCCGCGCCAGTCTCCCATTTGGACACGGCTTTATTCGTGACGCCTAACCGGTCCGCCAGATTCTGCTGGGTCATTCCTTTTTCATTTCGTAGGTGCGCTATATACGCACCGATTTTTTCCGCCTGTGTCATTGCGTATATCTCCTTTCCCGTCTCAGTATAGGAGAAAAACGTCAAACCGTGCAACCAACGAACCGCAGAAGCACTCCACGGAACGTGGAGCGCTTCTATTTTTATCGATGATATGCACTTTATTGGTTTATCAAAACTACAATGCAAACAGGAAAAACGTCATCACATTGTAATAGTCCCCATCCGAAAATTGCACCGTTCGCTCGTCGAGCCGCTGTGCTCCGGGATAAAATCCAGCGCGATAAGCCTGTTCCGGGCGCCGATAGAAAACCCGCACATCGAACCGTTCCGGCAGTGGGACCTGGCATTGCCGATACATACCGCTGTCAAGCTGCTGGCACACTCCCTCTTCGATGCGCTGCACCACCAAATCCGGATGCAGACACGTCA
>NZ_CAUWGY010000037.1:0-21010 GCF_963558415.1 uncultured Ruthenibacterium sp.
CGGGGGTATCCACTGGTACCGTACACAGAGCGTTGTACGGCAAGCCGGGTGTGAGTGCCACCGTGCGTCAGGAAATTTTGCGATTGGCCGATGAGATGAATTACCAACCTGGACCGACTCCATCCATGCGCAGCCGCCGTACACAGCGCATCGTCCTGGCGCTTCCCGGACGTACTCGAGAAAATCACTTTTTCTTTTCACGAATGTGGGAAGGCTGCCGCCAGCAATTGGAGGATCTTTCCGCATACCATTTGGATGTGATTGAGGCGCCTTTCGATGACACACCGGAAAATGGCTTTGCCGCCAATATGGCGCGTGTATTTCGGCAATACCGAGGCGAAATTGATGGTGTTCTTGCAGGCGGACGGATTTTTGAGGATTCACTGGATGCACTCTCGCGAGTCCTTTCCAGCAAAATCCCCACCGTTTTGGTCAATGAGACTTTCCAAGGTCTAGAACCTCTTTGCACGGTACGCACAGACTTTTTCACCGAAGGACGCCTGGCCGCAGAGCTTCTCTCTCCCTCGCTGGGCCCGGCTGACAAAGTACTTTTGTGCGCGGGTGACAGCCGTCTTTCTTCCAACCGGGACACCGTTGCAGGCTTTGAAAGTTTTCTCAGGACCAAGCGGCCGGAAATTCCCATCATTCGAGTCCACGGATACAGTGGCGTAGATGGAACATTTGAGACCATTGTCCGAACGCTGGAAGCCGATGAGCACATTCGCGGTGTATTTTCCGTAAACCTTCGATGCAGCCTTTTACTGGCTGAGGCCATACGCCAATTGCATCTGCAAGGACGGATTTTTGCCGTGGGAAGCGATTTATGCGATGAAAGTGCGCAGGCTCTAAGACAAGGGGAGCTTTCCTGCATCATTTCGAAAAATCCGTTTGGTCAAGGGCGGGCAGCCGTCAAATGTCTAACCCGTTACTTACTCCATGGAAAACACCCGGAGCTCTCTACACAACTACTCCGCTCTGAGCTGATTTTCCAAAGCAATCTGGAACAGTTTTTATAAAAAAGGAAGTGCACATTTATGAGTTACATCTCGTACGGATGCCAAACCTATCCCTGGAAAATGAATCAGGAGAAATTTGCAGGCGATTTGCCGCACATTGCAAAAGTAACCGCTCAATCCGGATTTCAAGGCTTAGAAGCGGAAATCTGCATGTTGGGAAGCTACTTTGACGATCCCCAGCGCACAAAAGCAGTTTTGGAAGAAAACGGACTGGAGTTGGCAGCACTGGTTTTGCATCAACCCTGGTGCAATGAAAAGGAGACCGATGAGGAAGCCGCGCTCTCAAACAAAGCCATTGCTTTCCTGGAACATTTTCCCCGCGCAAAGCTGATGGTTTCTCATCATGCCGGCAAGGACCCTCGGCCCGAGGGAGCTGCCCTGCTTCAGAGAAGAAAAAATCTGATTGGTTGTATGTCCGCGGTGGCAGACCGTGCCGCAGAGCACGGTATCGTTACAGGATATCATCCCAATTCCGCTCGCAATTCTCTGTTCCGCACCCGCGAGGATTACGACGTTCTGTTTGAGATGCTGGAAGAAACCGATGTAGGCTACATACCGGATGTGGGACACATTGTCAACGGCGGGATGGATGCACTTGAAATTCTCAAACGCAGCCGCCGAAAGATTCGGCATGTGCATTTTAAAGATCGTATTGCACAGGATCAATGGGCAATCATGGGAGAAGGTTGTATCGATTATCCTGCCATCATTCGATATCTGGAAGAGACCGGTTACGGCGGATGGATTATGGTCGAGGACGAATCTCCTAAGGCATTGACGGATTCGGACGCAGTGGTTCGCGCAGATGGCGCGTACATTACTCCGTACAAACATACTCGCTAGGTGAAAAGGAGGAACAACGTTATGCATCAATACACAGTTGCCGTCATGGGCCTTGGCGTCCGCGGCAAAATTCACATCCATGGCCTTTTGGAAAATCCGGAACGCTTTCGCATCGTAGGTCTGTGCGATATCGATCCAAATGTTTTGAAAAAAGTTGCCGATGACAACGGACTTTCGGACGTGCCCCAGTTCACCGATGCAGAGGAAATGTTGGATAAAACAAGACCGGAAGTATTTGTCTTCGTAGTGGCCCCCAACATGCGCCTTTCTCTCATGCAATTGGGTGCAAAATACGGAGTAAAAGGAATTTCTTTGGAAAAACCCATGGCTGAATCTTTGCAAGAAGCCAAAGCCATGGTCGATTTGTGCAAGGAAAACAACATCAAAGCTGTGGTCTGCCATCAACAAAAATACCTGTCACAAATGCGCAATTTAAAAAAGCGCATTGAGGACGGTGAAATTGGTGAGATTCGCAAAATTCACGTGGAGACACAGGCCTGGTTTAGTCAGTTAGGCACACATTATGTAGACTATACTTTGTGGGCGAATGGGGGCTACCGAGCCAAATGGGTTTGCGGCCATGTGCATGGTCCTATTTGCCTGGATGACAACCATCCTGCTCCTGACTACTTACTGGGCACCATGGAACTGGAAAATGGCGTGCACGCTTATATTGAATGCGGATATCTCAGCGAGGCACACAATCCGCCCGAGTACGGCAGCAGCGACAACCGTCTGCCCGTATATGGTACCGACGGCTATGTATACGCGGAAACAGACGGATTCTGGGGCGCATGCACCAAGGCGACCAACGGACGCCTTGTCACCGGAAAAGATCCTGGCTGGCGCAACCATCAGCAGATTCCCATTCAGACGCCCTATTACACTGAATACGCCGACTGGCTGGATGATGACAACAAGGTTCATTCCTGTAATATTGATACGGCGTATCACGGATATGAAATTTTGGAAGGTATGTGTTTGTCCGCTCTGCGCAACGTACGTGTAGACCTGCCGATTACCGATTTAAATTATGAACCGGTCATTGAGACCATGCGTCGGGAACTGCCTTTGTGCGACAGCAAGAAAATGTATATCTACGATGGAAAAACACCTCGAAAGGAGAGGGACTGATATGGACGGAGCCTTTGAACAGGACCTGCCCATCAACGGCCATCGTCTTCATGTGCAGACCATCGGCCGTGGTACGCCCTTGCTTCTTTTGATGGGTCTGGGCGCCGCTGGAGACAAATGGGCCCCCAATGTAGCTGTTTATCAAAATCACTTTCGTTGTATCTTAGTAGATAATCTGGGTGCTGGTCGTTCGGACAAACCACACCTGGATGCTTACTCGGTGCAGCAGATGGCTCTGGACGCAGCAGCCGTTCTGGACGCATTGGGCGTGGAAAAAGCTCATATAAATGGCATTTCCATGGGCGGCGCGATTGCGCAGGAACTGGCGATTGCGCACCCGGACCGCGTGCGCTCTCTGGTTCTGACCAGTACTTTTGCAAGCGTGTCCAACTCCTTTCGGACAGCCATCGAGACACTGCGAGACAACATCGATGTGATGGACAAAAAATCTTTTAAGCGTCTGAATCAATGGATGACGTTTGCGCAGAAAACACAAAATACCCGACCGGAATTTCTGCTTGAGATGGCACAGAGCGATGCGGAATATCCATATCCTATGCCTTCGTACGCTTATAAAGCACAATGCAATGCCTGTTTGAACCACAACACCTCGAACCGGCTAAAACAAATCACCGCACCTACTCTGGTAGCCGCCGGTGCCTGTGATTTGTTTGTACCTCATGAAAAAACCATGGAACTATGCGAAAAAATCCCCAACGCTACACTGTATTTGTGCAAAGACGGCGGGCACGTGCATGAATGGGAACATCTCGAAGATTACAACCGAGTCACTTTGGAATTTCTTATGGCACACGACGAATGACAAAAAGAGGAGTCCTCACGGACTCCTCTTTTTTCATTCTTATGCGCTAGACTTTATTTTTCAACAGTTTTTTCGTTATGATTGCGCTCCGGAACAAACCGTGCAAGACTGTGCACAAGGGCGAAGTGTCAATTCTTCTTCATCCGCATCCAATAGAAAAGCGTTTCCGCTTTGCTTGAGCATTTGTGCTGCCAAGCATTGCTCCACACGCCGGATAATTGCATGCCGCAGGCTGCGCGCCCCTGAACTCGGGTCGTATCCGCCTTTGACCAGCAAATGAACAGCCTGTTGTGTGTGTTCCAAAAGGATTCCTTGTTCAGCCGCTCTTTCTTCAAGCTGCGATAGCATTTGTTCCCCTATGCTCTGCAAACTTTCCGCATCCAACGGACTAAAGACCAACAACTCATCCATGCGTCCCAAAAGTTCCGGACTGAAAAAATCTCGGGCCTCCTGAATGACCTGAACACGTGCCGCCTGTGTAGGGGCTTGCGCGCCAAATCCCAACGTTCCCTTCTGCCCAATCAAATGCTTTGCGCCCAGATTGGATGTCAGAATAATCAGTGTATGACAAAAATCTACCGTTCTTCCCTCACTGTCGGTCAGATGGCCGTCCTCCAAAATCTGTAAAAGAAGATTGGAAACATCCGGGTGTGCCTTTTCAATCTCATCGAAAAGCACCACACTATATGGTCGACGGCGAACGGCTTCTGTCAACTGACCGCCTTCGCCGTAACCAACATACCCCGGCGGTGCACCTATCAGACGTGCGACCGTATGTTTTTCCATATATTCTGACATATCAAAACGAAGAAGTGCTTTTTCACTTCCCATGCAGCATTGTGCCAGCGCCCTGGCAAGCGCCGTCTTTCCAACACCCGTAGGACCTAAGAACAAAAAAGCTCCCATAGGCCGCGCATCACTGGCCAACCCCAGTCTGGCGCAACGCAAGGCCGATGCCACCGCCTGAACCGCCGCATGCTGTCCCACTACACAACGTTCCAGCTCCTCCTCCAAATGGGCCATGCGTACCGACTCCGATTGGGACAGACGCTCCGCGGGCACTCCGCTCTGACGAGATACAACGGCAGCCACTAAGTCCGGCGTAATTCGGCCGCCTGGTGTGTGCGCAATGCATGCCGCACTGCACGCCTCATCCAACAAGTCAATTGCTTTATCCGGCAACTTGCGATCGGGAAGATACCGTATAGCCAATTTGACCGCAGTCTGCAGTGCCTCCGGGTCAATGGTGACATTGTGATGACGCTCATAACAAGGTGCAACCCCCTCCAAAATGCGCACTGCAATCTCCGGAGTCGGCTCCGCAACATCAATGGTTGCAAATCTGCGGGCAAGAGCTGCATCCTTTTCAATCTTTCGATATTCTGAATTGGTGGTTGCTCCAATCATTTGAATCTCGCCACGGGCCAGCATTGGCTTTAAAATGCTGGATGCATCAATTCCCCCTTCTGCTGCTCCCGCTCCGATAATGGCATGCACCTCGTCAATAAACAAAATCGTATCGCCGGCTCTCTGCACATCCGCCAATACGTTTTTAAATCGATCTTCGAAATCTCCCCGGTACTTTGTGCCTGCCACCAAACTGGCAATGTCCAAGGCCAGAATTCTTTTTTCCCTCAAAACCGCCGGAGCCTTTCCCTCAGCAATGCGCAAAGCAAGCCCCTCGACCACAGCCGTTTTTCCAACGCCCGGAGCCCCAATGAGGCATGGATTGTTTTTGCGGCGACGAGCCAAAATCTGTTCCATGCGAAGGATCTCATCATCCCGCCCAAGTACCGGATCGATTTCTCCATGCAAAGCGAGCATCGTTAAATCCCGCCCATACTTCTCTGCCACCCGGCCAGCCGGACGTCCCTGAGGACGAGGCGGCGGTGCACTGTACAAAGGCAAGCGCCCGTTTCTCCTACCGTACTCTTTCGCCGCCAGGGCCGGTTCCAATCCCAACTGAGTCAATATCTCTCCCGCGGCACAGGGTACTTCCAGCAAGGCAGTAAGCAAATGCGCCGGCATCGCCTTACCTCCGTCCGTCGCTTTTGCCTCCATGACTGCGTAATCCAAGCATCCGGACAAATGTTGTGAAAAATCTCGCGGGGACAAATGCGTCCGTTTGCCCTGACCGATTCTCTGTGTCAGGACACGCCCCACACGATATCCATAAATTTGTTTTTCCACCAAAAAACAGGCGGCATCTGTGGTATCCGTTCGCAGTAAGGCCATCAGAAGATGCTCCGTTCCCACATAAGTATGTCCCATCTCCTGCGCCACATGAATGGCATCGTTGATCACAGCCCCTGCAGGCCGCGCAAAGCCTTTGTACCAGAACAATGCATACTCCTCCGTTTCACTGACTTGTCCGTTGAAAAGTATGGACCATGGTACCGCCATTCAATCGACCAAAATATGGTTAAAAAAAGAAAAAGAGGACTTACCGTCCTCTTTTTTCTCTACTTTGTGCGTTTTACTGCTCAAGCGCTTCCCGAAGCGCTTTTGCAATTTGATCGGGGCAAGACGTGGACTTGCTTCCGCAAGTCAATCCTTCCATTCGCTCAATGGCCTCTTGTGCCGGCATTCCCTTCAGCAACGAAGAAATTCCTTTCAGATTTCCGCTGCATCCGCCCAACACCGTCACATCTTCAATGGTGCCGTCCTCTGCCAAGGTAACAGTCGTGGACACCGAACAAACGCCTCTATTTTTCCGTGTATAGGTCATATTGCTGCGCCTCCAACATGCATCTGTTGTTTTTTATTCTAGCACAGCCAGCCTTCAGATACAACATAGACAAAAGGTTTCGTAAAAATTTAGCAAAATTCCCGGAAGAAGCAATTTTTCTTGCCAAAATTCGTCATATTTTCCATAATGCGGAACAATTGCATCATTCTTTTCTCTTTTGCGCCAGGTTCAAAATTCGTTCAATCATTTCATCGGACGTAGTATAAGCCCCCAAAGGAGTGGGTTTCGACATATGCATCCCGTGAAAATCCGTTCCGCCCGTCACAATCAGTCCCCACCTGTCTGCCAACCGATGCAACTGCTCACGATCTTCCGGTGTATTCCGAGGGTGATCAATTTCCACGCCGTCAATGCGCCCCTCTCGCGCCAGCTCATTCGCCAGATCCATGCTTTTATAAACGCTTGGATGAGCCAAAACTGCTACGCCACGTGCTTGATGAATCAAATCCAGCACCGTATCGATCGGTTCGTAAGCGGGATCATGCAATACTTTTCCCCCTCGGCCAAAAAGTTCCCGATAAAGATCTTTGTAAATCCCATCGGTATATCCATATTCATACAAAAGCCGAATCAGATGTGTCTTATAAGTCACGCCACTTCGTTTCGAAAACGATTTTGCTGCGGCACGAGTAAACTGCGGATACAGTTTTTCCAACTCATCAATGCTCAAACTGGTGACCGCATTGCGGCGGTCCTTCATCAAACGGAAAAAATTCAAGATGCCATCCGTCAAATCCGGACAATAACAAAGCATGTGAACGCGCCGACCCCGCTCAGTATCAAATCCCGTCATCTCCACCGCCGGAATCAGACGCACACCGCATTGTACCGGGTGTTGCTGTGCATATTGAATGCATAATTCCGTATCGTGATCGGATACCGCAAGGCTGGTAAGCCCTGCACGCTGTGCCAACACAGGCAACAACTCAATATCGGAAGAACCATCTGAAAAATTGGTATGTGTATGTAAATCGCCAGGCATAAAAAGGCCTCCTCTTTCGACGCAAAACGCCGTTCCGCCTTTATCTTACACCCGCTCCGCTCTCTTGACAAGTCTGCCCCAACTGGTATGGCAACGGTTCTCCTGCTAAAAAATCCTCTACAATATCCCATACATGACACGGCTCTACATCGTACGCGTTCAATGCGGATACAACCGTTTGAACAAACGATTCATCTGTTCCTACATCGTGTACCACTACACCCCCGCCCTGAATCCCGTAAGTCCAATAAGAACCCAGCGAAGGGTCGGTAAGTTTTTCTCGGAACAAACGATATAACATGGATAATCCCTCTTTCACAGAGCATTTTTGCACAGTGCTGCTCAATTCTGACTTTTAGTATATGTCTTTAAATTGGTAAAAAATGGCAAAATCTGTAAATTGAAAAACTTCCCAGAGCGAAACGAAAAAGAGATTGACAACTTTTCCAAAAATGACTAAAATAAGGATTACGGTTTGCAGATGTAGTTTAGTGGTAGAACTCCAGCTTCCCAAGCTGGCCGTGTGGGTTCGATTCCCATCATCTGCTCCAAGAAACAGCGGCGCCTCAAGGGGCGCCGCTGTACTTTTTATGATCAAAAGTGCCGACCGATGTCTTTGTCCATGCGGCCAGCAGAAAGCGAAGGTACATACAATGAAAACAAGCGTGGACTCCACACAAGACGAAATTTTTCGAACGCTTCCGATTTCTTCTGCCTTGCAAAAAATGATTGTTCCGGCGATAACAAGTCAGTTGATTGTTTTAATCTACAACATGGCGGACACCTTTTTTGTAGGGCAGACAAATAATCCTTATATGGTGGCGGGAACTTCTTTGATTCTGCCTGTATTCAATATCACGCTTTGTCTTGCGGGACTTGCCGGAATTGGCGGCGGCTCACTGATTTCTCGTTTGCTGGGACAATCTGAAGAACAAGAGGCACGACGGGTCAGTGCCTTTTCTTTGTATTTGGGACTGGCGATCGCCGCTCTATTTACACTGGGAATCGCCATTTTTATGGAACCCATTTTAAACATGCTTGGCGCCGGAGAAAATACCTATCATTATGCAAGGCAGTATGCGCTCTGTGTAATTGTGATTGGTGGCATCCCCACGGTACTCTCCAACGTACTTGCCAATCTGATACGAAGCGTTGGCCACTCCAGAGAAGCCAGCACCGGTATCATTTTAGGCGGAATTTTAAACATTGTTTTGGACCCTTTATTTATGTTCGTGCTGATGCCGGATGGCTACGAAGTTTTAGGAGCCGGACTTGCCACTTGCCTGTCCAACTGTATCGCGTTTTTCTTTTTTATATCCGTGCTCATTCGAATGGGACACAATTCGGTGATTACGTTTTGGCCCAAAGGTGGTTTGCCACGCACCGATAACATTATTGCTGTTTTTGGAGTTGGAATCCCGTCCGCCGTTACCTCTTTTCTCTTTGATCTCGACTATGTGTTTATTGATAAACTTATGGTTTCCTACGATGATTTGGCCTTGGCCGCTATCGGAATCGTTTTAAAAATAGAGCGTTTTCCCCTCAACGTAGGTGTTGGAATCTGCCAGGGAATGCTGCCGTTGGTTGCCTATAATTATTCGGCCGGCAACAAAAAACGAATGGATGATACGATTCGCCTTGCTCGGCGGCTTGGTTTGGCTACGGCGGCCATCAGCATCGTTCTATATGAAATATTTGCCGTCCAGTTCGCGCATTTATTCATCGAGGACGCGCAGACGGTCTCGCTGGCGTCTCAATTTCTTCGTATTCGTGTACTTGCTACCCCTTTGATGTTTTTAAGTTTCTTTACGGTATACGTTTTCCAAGCATTCGGAAAGGGCCGAATCTCACTGTTTCTTGGAACGACCCGTTGGCTTGTTTTCAACATTCCCATGCTATTTATTTTAAACTTTTTCTTCGGCATGTACGGAATCGTCTGGTCTCAAGTGACCGCAGATATTCTGACGGTTTTGCTTTCCTTTTACATTTTACAAAAATACCGTCCGTCTGAACAAGATATGCCCCAAGGAATTTAATCTCCTGGTTGCCAAAACGATCTATTAAAACACGGTTGACAAACCTAACAAAAGCTTTCATACTCAATAAGAGGAAATTTGCTTCCGAATCTTTTGTGAAACAGAGGATATTTATGAATCGTGTACAAACTGTCCGGCGGTACGCTATTACATTCTTTGCCGTTGTTCTTTCCGCCTTTTTGCAGGCTTTTACACTTCAGGTTTTTTTCACTCCTATGCAAATTCTTTCCAGTGGTTTTACTGGAGTGGCTGTTCTCATTGAAAAGATCACTTCCTTGTTTGGAATTCATTTTTCCACGTCCCTGGGCATGATTGCTTTGAACCTTCCCGTCGCTGCCTTCTGCTTTAAACACATTGGCAAAAAATTTGTGGTTTTCTCCTTGCTTCAGGTCTTTTTAGCAAGTACGATTTTAAAATATGCGCATTTTCAGCCTTTATTTGACAATGTACTTTTGAATATTTGCTTTGGTGGCTTTACCTATGGTGTGGCGATTGTAACTGCACTGAAGGGCAATGCTTCCACCGGTGGTACCGACTTTATCGCACTTTATGTATCGAATAAAACCGGCCATGCTATTTGGCAGTATGTGTTTGTATTCAATACCTGTATGCTTTGCCTGTTTGGCTATCTGTTCGGTTGGGAATATGCAGGATACTCCATCATGTGCCAGTTTATTTCCACGAAAACAATCGATACGTTTTACCACCGATACAAACGTGTCACGCTCCAAATCACTACACACGATGCTGACGCGGTTGTGCGCGAATACGTTAAATACTATCGTCATGGCATTTCCGTTCTGAATGGATATGGTGGATACAGTGGACAAAAAATCAGCCTGTTGCACACAGTGGTCTCCTCTTATGAAGTACAGGACATCGTTCATCTAATGAAACAGGTGGATCCTAAAATCATTGTGAATGTACTTCCCACCGAAACCTTTTTTGGCGGATTTTATCAAAAACCAATTGAATAAAATTTGCCACGCGTAGTCTTAATCCTTATAACCTTTGCACACAGAAAAAGCCAAGACGTTTTTACGTCTTGGCTTTTTCTTTAAAACGACATCATTTTGTCAATGCCATTCATGGCTTTCTGAGCGGTGTGAGCCGCTTTTTTCATAGCTTTTTTCACTTCACGAGGATGCTTTTGTGCGGCGTATGCGCCCATAATTCCCAATGCGCTGCCGGCCAGCATGCCCATAGCAGCCCCGCTCATCATGCTCTTTGTGTTTTTATACATGAAAATTCGCTCTCCTTCCCTTGGATGCTTTGTTGGCATCTGCTGTTAGTTTGCCCGCAGATGCGCGGGATTTTCGGGGAAAAATTTGCCTTTTCGCATATTTTTCATCCCCGCATCCTTTAGAATGTGTTATACTGATAATATCTATTGACCGACGAAGGGGGCTTTTTGTGGAACCGGTAAAGCGGGTTCTCTGCATTCACGATTTATCCTGCGTAGGACGGTGCAGTCTCAGTGTGATTGTGCCAGTACTCTCTGCCATGGGTGTACAAGCATGTCCAATGCCCACCGCACTGATGAGCACGCACACTGGCGGGTTGGGAGATCCGGCGGTACTTCATACCGAATCTTTTTGTAGAAATGCTCTGCGTCACTGGAAAGAATTAGATTTGCATTTTGATTGCATATACTCTGGTTATCTGGCCAACACCGCCAGCGCCGAACTGGTGCGCGAAGCTTTTGCGCAAAATCCTCAAGCCTGCAAACTGGTCGACCCGGTTCTTGCCGACCACGGCTCTTTGTATCGAGCTGTAACGCCGGAATTGTGTGAAACCATGCGCTCGCTTTGCCGTATGGCAGATGTAATATGCCCGAATGTGACCGAAAGCGCGGTTTTGCTGGGAATGCTCCCGGACGACCGACCTTTTTCCAATATGTCAGAACTCAGCGAGCGTCTGACTGGGCTCCATACAGCCTTTCCTCAAGCAAAGGCCGTGGTAATCACCGGTGTGCAACTTTCAAACGGCATTCATGCAAACGCACTGCTGGAAAAAAACGGTGCGCCGAAACTTCTTCCCTTTGCTCCAGTCGCCCAGCAGTATCCTGGAACCGGCGATTTGTTCGCCGCGGTGTTGGCAGGCGCGTTGACCACAGGCTTGGGCGCCTGTGACAGTGCAGAGCTCGCCGCAAATTTTGTGGCAAAAGCCGCGGCCGAAACATTTTCTGTGCATGCCGATCCACGCTTCGGAGCACTTTTTGAACCGGTTTTAGGTTATTTGACAAATCAAAAAAAGGATGATCTTTCTTGCCAACTTTAAACATTGTACTTGTAGAACCGCAAATTCCCCAAAACACTGGAAATGTGGCGCGTACCTGCGCATGTACCGGAGCCCGGTTGCATCTGGTGGGACCTATGGGATTCGTGGTAGACGACAAAAAACTGAAACGTGCCGGCCTTGACTACTGGCACATGCTTGATATAACATACTATCAGGATCTGGATGAATTCTTTTCTAAGAACGAGGGTCCTTTTTACTACTTTACCACCAAAGCACCTCAACGCTACACCGATGTGCAGTATCCCGACGGCGCTTATCTCGTGTTCGGACGTGAGGATGCTGGATTGCCCGAAAAACTGTTGTTTGAAAACCAGCCTTGGTGCGTGCGGCTGCCTATGCGCAATGATGCACGCAGCCTGAATTTGTCCAATACCGTGGCAATTGGCGTATATGAAACTTTGCGCCAATGGAATTTTGACGGTCTTTTGGAGCAGGGGCATTTAAGAAATTACGATTGGAAGTGAGCATATGAGCAAAGTTGCGGTTTTGACCGATTCTGCCTGTGACATTTCGCCAGAATTGCAGCAAAAGTACGGCATTGACATCCTTCCGTTTTACATTGCTGTCGATGGAAAAAGCTACACAGAACGAGAGGATTTTACCAACGAGGAATATTACGACATGTTGACCAAATGCGAAGGAATTCCTGTGACTTCGCAAATCACGCCCATGCGCTTTCTGGAGCAGTTTGCCCGCTATGACGAAGAGGGCTACACCGATGTTTTGTATGTGGCAATCAATTCTACCGGTTCCAACACCTACCAAAATGCGGTGCTTGCTTCCCGCCAGTATCAGGAAGAACATCCCGACAGCCACCTGAAATTTCACATTGTGGACAGTCATACCTATTCCATGACCTATGGCTGGCCTGTGTGCCAAGCGGCCCGCAAACTGAAAAACGGTGCAGACGTTCGGGATGTTGTGGAATATTTGGAAGAACGTTTTGCTTGCGCTGAGGTTGCCCTGTCTGTGTACACACTTCGCTTCATTAAAAAAAGCGGTCGCATTTCAGCGGCAGCCGCCTTTGCCGGGGAGCTTTTAGGACTGCGCCCCATCATCTCCATTATTGACGGCGAAACCGCAACCCCTGCTAAGGTGCGGGGCGATTTGTCCGTAATTCCGGGCATTGTAAAATATGTGAAAACCCGCATTCAGCCGGGTACGCCTTATCTTGTGGGCAGCACCGATGAAGAAAACGGAAAAATGTTGGCGAAGCTTTGTAAAAAAGAGCTGGGCTATGGTCCTGAGATGTTGTTTTCTATCGGCGCAGCCGTAGCTACCAATACCGGCCCCAACGCCGTGGCCGTCGTATTTGACGGACCCAAACGCCGTTGATGTCTTTTAAAAGGAGGGTTTTGCCATGGAAAAGCCAATTTTATACATTGTCATCCCCTGTTACAATGAGCAGGAGGTACTGCCTGTAACCAGCGGAATGTTTCTGAAAAAAATTGAGGACCTTACCGCACAAGGTAAAATTAGCGACAAAAGCCGTGTAATGTTCGTGAACGACGGCTCTAAGGACAAAACTTGGGAAATCATTCAAGACTTAGCCAAGCAAAATGAGCACTATGTAGGTGTATGTCTGTCTCGCAATCGAGGCCACCAGAACGCTTTACTGGCCGGCTTGATGACTGCGAAAGATTTGGCGGATATCACCATTTCCATTGACTGCGACGGACAGGACGATATCAACGCGATGGACGACATGGTAAATGAGTACTTGGCAGGTTGTGACATTGTGTATGGAGTCCGCTCCAAACGTACAACGGACACTTGGTTTAAGCGTACCACGGCTGAAGGATTTTATAAGCTGATGAATGCACTGGGCGCCAATACCGTATACAACCATGCGGACTATCGTTTAATGAGCCGCCGTGCACTGGAAGGCCTTGCGCAGTTCCATGAAGTGAATCTATTCTTGCGCGGCCTTGTACCGCTGGTAGGTTATCGCTCATCCAGCGTATATTATGAGCGTGCCGAACGCATTGCGGGCGAAAGCCATTATCCTTTGAAAAAAATGCTGAATTTCGCTTTCGATGGCATTACCAGTCTTTCGGTAAAACCCATCCGCCTTATTACAGGTTTGGGCTTTTTTATCAGTATTGCCAGCTTTGTAGGTATTTTGTGGGTACTCTTGACAAAGCTTTTTGGTGTGACGGTTTCTGGATGGGCCAGCATGGCCTGTGCCATTTTCTTTATGGGTGGCGTACAGCTTCTGTGCCTGGGCGTGATCGGAGAATACATTGGCAAAATTTATAACGAAACCAAAGCCCGGCCTCGGTTTATTATCAGCGAAACTACCTTTGGCCCGCCCAAAGAGGACAAGTGAGGACATCCATGGAAAAACAAATGTGGAAAGGCTCCACGCTATTGGCTCCCGTTCCGCCTGCTTTGGTGAGTTGCGGTACTATGGATGCCCCCAACGCACTAACCATTGCCTGGACCGGCATCATCAACAGTCAACCGCCCAAAACTTACATTTCTGTGCGGCCGGAGCGTTATAGTTACAATCTAATTCGGGAAAGCGGCGAATTTGTCATCAATTTGCCCACTGCCGCTTTGGTCCGTGCCATTGACTACTGTGGCGTGCGCAGCGGCCGCAACGAGGACAAGTTGGCCGCCATGCATCTGACTGCGCAGCCCGTAGAAGGGTTCTCCTGTCCGATGATTGGAGAAAGTCCCTTGAGCATTGCCTGCCGTGTAACCGATGTTGTACCGTTGGGAAGCCACGATATGTTCCTGGCGGATATCGTTTCTATCCATGTGGCCAGTGATTTAGTGGACGAGTCGGGACGACTGCGGCTGGCCAAAGCAGGCTTATGCGCTTATGCGCATGGCGAATATTTCGCGCTTGGACGTAAAATTGGTGATTTCGGCTTTTCCGTCAAGAAGAAAAAGAAAAAACCTCAGTACGATCGGCGCAAGCAAAAATAAGTAAAAGCCTCCCTTGGGGAGGCTTTTTTCTGTTTAACGCGCAGGGGGCGCAGCCTGCATGGCCGTGCCCCCTGCAATCATATAAAACCCACCCGTCAAATCTCTCGTGCCAGGCGATAAGCCGCCCGGTTGGCCTCCAGAACGCGACCGCCTGCAAAGCTGTCGCCGATGTTGTACATTTCCGGCGCAGCCTGTGCGGCCTGTGCCTGATAATAAAGTGCGTCATCCGGCCGACCGCCCATGGCCAGCACCACCAAATCCGCTTCCAAGGTAAAGTGGGCTGTCTCAGGCCCCAGTTTGGGCGCCAATGGATTCGGAATATTCTCCGGCAAAAGTGGCTGCCAAGTGTTGTAGGGGTTGGGTGCCCCCTGGGATACGTTGCGCTCAATGTGCACCTTTCCCGGCTCAAAGCCTGTAACCTTGGCACAGTTGTACAATTCTATTCCTGCCTTTTCCATATAATGCAGCAGATGCCCGCGGTTGGCTGTACATACCCCCTGCATAAAATGAGGCAACATCTCTACCACTTTGACCTGACGATTCTGTTCATACCGCAGCCAGTAGGCCGTTTCACAGCCTACTACACCGCCGCCCGCAACAACGATTTTCTGTGCATCCCCCAGTAAATCGGGATTTTCCAAAAGTGCGACTGCCTGCACATATTTGACCTGATCCAACCCCGGAATCGGCGGACAAACATCTTTGGTACCCACGGCGAACACCAGCGCATCGTAATTTTGCTGAGCCAACCATTCAGTGGTGGCGGCCGTATTCATACGCAGTGTAAAATTGGGCAGTTTCTGCGCACAGCGCAACTGTACATTCAACCACTCCAGATAGTTTTTGATGTCAAATTTCACTGCCGGAACGCTGCCGGATACAATGCGTCCGCCAATACGGTCCGTCTTTTCAATCAGTTCCACTGTGTGACCACGCCGTGCCGCTTCCACTGCAAAAATCACGCCGGCCGGGCCGCCGCCCACCACGCCGATTTTTTTCGCTTTCTGTACAGGTGGTGCCTGGGCAGGAATGCTGTCCTCAAAGCCGGTTCGAGCATTCACTGCGCACTGGATGTGTCCGCCTTCCACAAATTCGTTCACACAGCCCTCCTGGCAGCCGATGCAAGGACAAATTTCCTCGACCCTGCCCTCGTAGGCTTTGTTACACCAATCGGGATCCGCCAGAAGCGGCCGACCCAACATGACCATATCGCACTGACCATCCCGCAGAGCTTTTTCCGCCACGTCGGGATAACCCAGTTTGCCCACGGCTACCACAGGTACTTCGACCCCAGCATTGGACAAAATCTTCTTTTTCGCAAAGTGTTCCTTTACGATTTGAGACACCTTTACAAAACAGCCCGCCGGCATGCCGGAAGGCGGATGCGGCAGCCACCAGTTATCATAGCAGCCGATGTCCACGTCAAAAATATCCACACCCGCTTTGACCAGATTTTCCATATAATCCAAAGTTTCTGCCACACTGCGGCCGTTTTTAAACTTCTTCAATGAGGACACTTCGTCCATGCGGTCGCCATAGGTCTCATTCAAAGCCAAGGAAAGGTCAATGCGATACATAATGGGATAATTCGGCCCCACTCGGCGGCGAATCTCCCGCACCATGTCCAACCCGAAGCGCTGCCAGTCGGCGTATTTGCCAAGCGCCCGGCGATTGAACGCACGGTTGGTCATTTGTTCCAGTAGATATCCCTCGTGTCCATGCAAATACACACCGTCGATTAGGCAGGCCTTGGCATCCGCCGCGGCCTGGCCTGCATTTTTAATAATTTTGGTCAACCGATGGTCAGACAGACGCAGGCAGGGCAGTTCCGGAATATAAAAGTTGGGATTAAAGGACGCAGACACCGGGAATTTGGTCTGCTGCACCAAACATGTGGGTGGCCCAACCCGGCCCAAACCCGGCGTTAATTGAATGAAAAAGCGGCTTCCGTAACCGTGACACTGCTGCGCCAAATCTCTCCAGCCGGACATCAGTGTGCGGGCCGGGCTGATTCGCGGCATCATTACCTTGCCGCCCACTTCGGTGACTGTGGGGTCGATTTTATCACTGATGGGGATAAGACCGGAAGTAATCAGTCCCACACCGCCCTTCGCACGGGCTACGAAATAACGAATCATTTTCTCGCTGGGGCGTCCGTATTCCTCACACATCATCAGGTTTCCCATAGGTGCCATGACCACACGGTTCTTGATTGTCATACGATTCACCCGAATGGGCGAAAACATGGACGTATAGGGATACAGATCCTTTGTCATGCGAGCCGCGTTGCCCGCTTCGTTTTTGACGCCGTCCCGGAACCAGTCGCCAAAATGGTCGCACAGTTCTTGAATGGGTGCGTCGGTTCTCAAATCACTCAAGACAAATCCCTCCTGTAAAGCCGGTGCTCAGTGGCCCCGGCGCCTGATTTTTCCGTGCATTTCTTTTAACCCTTCTACCTCATCGCAAACCACTTTCCACTCGCAGGCGTTGCAGTCCATATTCACATCGTCCAGAATATGATCCAGCGCCTTGGTGATTGCCTGTGCTTTAGACGCCAGCGCATCCAACTCACCGTAAGGTACATTGGGCAAAGTAACAAATACAAGTTTCACTGCCTGCACATGACGGTTACGCTTGTACTCTCGGATGAATAAATTGCCCACTTGCTCAAAATTCAGCCCTGCCTTTAGTGCTTTTTTCGACACACGGGCCTGCTCGCGATTGGAAAATGCCGCCGCCCGAATCATATAGCCCTCGGGATACACGCCATATTTTCGGGTCTCGATTTCCTTCAAAATAGCAAACGCTGCCTGCTCGCCGTTTTTGGCAATATCATCGGTACGCAGCACTGCAATGCGCGCAAAATTGCAATCTCCCTGAATATCCCCTAGGTCCGGTCCATAAACCAAAATCTCATCCTGCGGCACAACCGCCTCACTTTGAGTTACCAAAAGCGCACTGACGCTGTCGCAGGACAGCGCCCCCAACTCAAAAGCAGCCTCGCTGCCTAAAATCAGTTGATTCTTGCCACCTTCCGGTGCCGTACGAGCCGGATCCGCTTGATACACGCGGGGAGTATATGGAGACAGACAGGCCTGCATCCGGTCAATCACCACATCAAAAAAATTCATCACAGCTTTTCTTCCACATCCTTCTGATCATGATAGTTGATCAGCCGATTGTACAGTTTCTCTGCCATTTTCATATCGGCGTTGGTAATGTACACTACAAACGTCAGCGCAAACAACGCAACAATAACAATCAGAACAATCCAATACCAGGCCATCTTCCATCACTCCTGTTCCATGCCTTTTTGACGCGCGTACTCCGCAGCACCCATTGCACCCATGAGTTGTGGGTCCACAGGAAGATCGATCACCTTGATGCGCAGAACATTTTCAATAGCAGCTTTCAGGCCTTTGTTTTTGGCGCAACCACCTGTGAGCGTGATATGGTCTTTTGCACCTGCCTTTTTGGCCATGACAAAGCACCGCTTTGCTACCGACTGCTGAATTCCTGCGGCGATTTCGTCCCGCGGTTTTCCTTCACCCACCAATGTGATCACTTCACTCTCCGCAAACACCGTACACTGAGCAGTGATCGGTATCACATTTTTTGCTGACAACGACAGTGCGGAGAACTCTTCCAGTGTGCACTCAAAAGCGCGAGCCATCGCTTCAAAGAAACGGCCTGTACCCGCTGCACACTTATCGTTCATCGCAAAGTTCAACACGGTACCATCCTCATCGATGGCAATGCCCTTTACGTCCTGACCACCGATGTCGATGATGGCTTTGACCGTGGGGTCCACCACATGCACACCCATGGCATGACAAGAAATTTCAGAGATATTCTCTTGTGCCTGTGGCACCTTATTGCGGCCATATCCCGTGCCAATCAGATAGGTCAAATCCCCGATGTCTTTCAATCCGTCCACCTTTGCCACTGCCTGATCCAATGCTTCTTTGGCACTGATTTCGGAATTAATGCGGCTACGGATGGTCACATCGCTGACCATCTTGCCGGTCTCGTCCAGAATTACGCACTTTGTGTAGGTAGAACCCACATCGCATCCGCCGAAATATTTCATAGTCGTTCTCTCCTTTACCAAGTCAGATCATCGTCGTAATCCACCAGCGTGGGATCCAAAGGCTCGGCCCGGAACACAGTGGTCATGTAGCGGTTGACTCGGTCACGCATGGCCTTACGGGACACTGTGCGCGGGTCCATCAAATCGTGTTCAATCCAAATTAAGTGAATGCCACGCTCTCGAGCCTGTTCTTCAAACAAACCCTGCAAGCCTGCAAAATTCTTGCACGAAACGTGATTGTACATAAACACAATGTTGGCGTTGAATTTCTCGCACATCTTCCAGCACTCATCCAGCGCATTCACATAACCACCGTTGGAATGGGAACGCATCGTCATGCGCTCATAGCCGCGGGCCATATCCACCAAGACTTTCTTTTTATCGTGCTCATCGTAATGGTGATAGGCCAGCATGCACTCCATATCCACCAGGGTTTTGATGCCCCAACAGTTTTGAGCCCAGTAAGTAAAGTTGGAATAGTAGTGGGCCGGACAGCTCCACACAATGGCACGATAACGGGGCTTATCATTGGTTGCAACCGAATGGGCATAACCCTTTTTCATCAGCTTGTTGACTTTGGCGTCGTACTTGCACATTTTGGGGTCCAGTGAACTGGCGATCTGCATCTCATACTCACGATGCAATGCCAGCGCCGCACCGCAAATCTGAGGATAATCGGTACAGTTTACGTCCCATTTTTCAATCATATAGTTGGACTCTTTGTTATAGCGGCGCACGCCTTCAAAGAACGCATCCCAGTTGAACTTTACGTTAAACTGTTTTTCGATGAACTCCACGCAGCCCCATAAGTTCTTGACTGCGTACTCCTGCACCTCCGGCTCATTGAAGCGCTGCGGTGGGGTGATCTGGTAATTGGGAAGCTTAAAATACCGGTTGCTGTACATTGTGCTGGCCACCGAGCCATCACACGGCATAGAACTGGACACATAGGCCGCGCCTACTTTGGGATAGTCATCTACCACACAGCAACCTGCTTCCGCGGCCGGCAAGGGACATACGTCCGATGCAAGGCCATAGTGTTCAATCGCATCGATATAATATACGTTGGCCTGCTGGTCCACCTCGCCCACCACAAAGATGGGTGCCATTTGAATGGGAATCCCTTTCAGTGTGGGGAATCCGTTCATGATCTGAATGGGCATCATCTCATCAAAAATTACCGTTTTGGAACGTAACTCCGCTGCTTTCTTGGAGTTGGGATTCAAATTTTCGTCGCGCTCCAGCAAATCGCGAATCATGCCTGCCGAATTTTGCAGCACGGCATAAAACTGCTGATGCGTATAACGCAATTCATACCCGCGCAAACCAATGGTGTGCCGATCCAAAAAGGCCGGGGTAGTGATATAGGACACCAACCACCGATATCGTTTTAGGCCACGGAAAAATTGGGGAAGTACAGGTCCTAATTTATACCCCAACATGAACAACAGCCGCAGCCAGCAGCCATAATCATAAAGCGTGTCCTTAAGCCCTTTCCATTCACGACGCTTGGTACAGCGATGTTCTGCGGAATACAAATCTCCTAAACCTTTTCCCGTTTTGGGATCGTATGCCATGTCACTTCACCTCCCGGTTTTTCTTTGCTTTGATTTTTTTAATTTCAATACTTTCCACAAAGGCTTGTACACGAGTCCGAAGCTGGCCACTCGTACGGGACATATACGGCCGGTCAATGGACAATGTGGGAATGTTGTACTCGTTGTGCATCACATGGCTGGCAAGTGCTCGTTCATAAGACCAGTAAGTGCAAAATTTGATTTGCTCGTAAATGATGCCATCGGCGTGGTAGTCCCGCGCCAGCTCCGCTGCGAAATCCAGACGTTTCTGCACCTTGTGCTGTGCGCAGTGGCGCACACACAAAGTCGTCTGCAAATAATTGCGGCAGACCTGCGTCAGGGCGTCTTCGTCCTCCGTCAGAACAATTTCCTGTCGTCCGGGGAAACTACCGTAGCAGAACCGGTCAGCCACCACCAGTGCGCCGCTGTCCTCAATCAAGCTGATCAGTTCGGGATCATCAATTTCAGAACCCACAACGACTACTTTTGCGCGGAATTTTTTCTTTGCATCCGGTTCCCGGGTCT
>NZ_CAUWGY010000038.1:0-19481 GCF_963558415.1 uncultured Ruthenibacterium sp.
TGTTGCACTATCCCTGGGGTCACCCCCGGCTGCCGTTAGCAGTTACCATTCCCTTATGGAGCCCGGACTTTCCTCAAGACAAAATGCCTCGCCGCCGTATGTTTTGCTCATTTGGACCAAGACAGTATAGCACAATCTGATGTTCGCGTCAATTTTCTGGATTTTTTCTGACCGTTTAAAAGATTTTTACTTGAATCACTCGCAAAAAGTGATTATAATTTTTTCCATAAGGCAGACAGTTGTGCATGTAGGCACAATGTACTGCGGAACAAAGGGGGAAAGGAAATGTTAAAAAACGAGTATTTGAAGAAAGTATACGCAGAAGTGGAATCTCGCAGTGCTAGTGAGAAGGAATTCTTGCAGGCGGTGCGCGAGGTGCTCGAGAGCCTGGAAGTCTATGTAGAGAGACATCCGGAATTGGAGCAATGGGGTGTTCTGGAGCGACTGGTTGAGCCGGAGCGGTTTATTCAATTCCGTGTTTCCTGGATGGATGATGCAGGAAAAGTACATGTCAACCGCGGATATCGTGTGCAGTTCAATTCAGCTATTGGTCCATACAAAGGTGGATTGCGTTTGCATCCTTCGGTCAATGCTTCGGTCATCAAGTTCTTGGGATTTGAGCAGATTTTCAAAAACAGTCTGACAGGACTGCCCATGGGTGGCGGTAAAGGTGGTTCTGACTTCGATCCCAAGGGGAAATCGGATGCGGAGATTATGCGCTTTTGCCAGAGCTTTATGACAGAATTGAGCAAGCACATTGGCCAGTTCACGGATGTTCCTGCTGGAGATATTGGTGTTGGTGCACGTGAAATCGGTTATATGTTTGGTCAGTACAAACGTCTGCGCAATGAAGTAACAGGCGTTTTGACAGGCAAAGGTCTTTCCTATGGCGGTAGCTTGGCTCGTACAGAGGCGACTGGTTATGGCTTGTGCTACTTCACTGAAGAAGCTTTGAATTGTATGAAAAATGACAGTTTTAAAGGGAAAACTGTTGTGATTTCAGGTTCTGGAAATGTTGCAATTTTTGCTACTGAAAAGGCGACGCAGTTGGGCGGAAAGGTTGTGGCATTGTCGGATTCCAACGGTTATATCTATGACAAGAACGGCATCAATTTGGATCTGGTAAAAGAAATTAAATTGGTACGCCGTGGACGTATTAAGGAATATGTGAACGAAGTAACAACTGCCGAATATCACGATGGCTGTTCTGGAATTTGGAGCATTCCGTGTGATATTGCCTTGCCTTGTGCAACACAAAACGAAATTGATGAGGCAAGCGCGAAATTGCTGGTGGCCAATGGCTGCAAAGTTGTTTGCGAAGGAGCCAATATGCCTTCTACTCCCGAGGCGATTAATGTCTATCTTGAGAATGGTGTGCTGTATGGTCCAGCAAAGGCAGCTAATGCAGGCGGTGTTGCGACCAGTGGTTTGGAAATGAGCCAGAACTCTTTGCGTTTGTCTTGGACTTTTGAAGAAGTGGATGAACGCCTCAAAGGAATCATGAAAAATATTTTCCACAATGCTTATGATGCCTCTAAGGCATGCGGTGTGGAGGGCAACCTGATGGTTGGCGCCAATGTGGCCGGCTTTATCAAGGTGGCAGATGCAATGTTAGCACAAGGCATTGCATATTGATTGCTTTTTCTATACAATTAAAAGCAGCCAGAATTTTCTGGCTGCTTTTTTGTTTTAAGGTGGTGAGTATGTGAGGCTTGAATTTTTGGTACACCAGCAAGAGAACGGGTTGTTTTTAAGAGATTTTCTCCGTTTAAAACGCGTATCTTCAGGATTGTGTACAGCTATTAAGCAGGATAGAGGCTTTTTTTGCAACGACACTGAAATACATACAAACGCCCGGGTCCATACTGGTGATCGTATTTGTTTTTGGCTTCCGCCCGAAAAAAATACCAATGTACAGCCTCAGGATATTCCACTCTCAGTGTTATATGAAGATGAGCATGCTATGGTGCTTGACAAGCCGCCGGGTCAGACAGTACATCCCACGAGGGGGTATAAGGCGGATACGCTTGCAAATGCTTTTTACGGAGAAATGGATAAACGTAAAAGCAGTACATTGTTTCGGCCAGTGAATCGGATAGACCGAGGAACTTCTGGCATGGTTTTATGCGCCATGAATGCATATGCAGCGCCGATTTTGGCAGCCAATTGCAAGAAAGTTTATTATGCAGTGGTAGAGGGGAGCGTGCCTCGCAAAAGTGGCATCATTGACGCTCCGATTGCGCATTGTCCGGATTCTATCATTAAACGACAGGTTGCAGCAGATGGAAAACCAAGTTGTACCGAATATGAGGTTTTGGGAACAAAAAATGGATTTAGTTTGATTCGTTGCATTCCCATAACGGGACGGACGCATCAAATCCGAGTGCATTTTTCATGGCTCGGTTATCCTTTGGCAGGTGATTCTTTTTATGGTGCAAAGGTTCATTTTGGGCGTCCGGCTCTTCATTGCGGAGAGTTAACGTTTTCTGTGTTTAACGAGGTGCGCGTACGTTTGCCTTTACCCCAGGATATGCAATTGTTCGTTGATGGAATGAGCGTCAGGCAGGCGGAAAATTGGCTTTTTAAAGAAAAGGTAATTGTTAATGATCTGTGAAAAAGAAGGTGCATAAAAGTTTTTAGGTTGCGCCGTCATTTTTTTCGTGTATAATAAAATAGTTATAGACTTTAACAATACTAAAGTGAAAAAAGGAGGCTCCGGCGTTGAAAAAACAGTGGAAACGTTATTTCCGCGACGGAGAGATATCTCCCCGTGCAGTCACGCATTTGCTGGGACGGCTGTTTTACGATACGGGCTATCATACCGAGTATTTTTTTATTAGTTTTGCAAGGGGCATTCGCCATATCATACATGGTTTCGCTGGCGTGTTCATTTGGATTTTCGGCTTACTGGGCGGTTTGCTGAAATCATTTTTTGGTACGATTTTGGAAGACGTGCTGGCTCCTTGGAAACAAATCGCTCAAGGTATGCGCAATCTTCGGACAATGATGCGCCAAGAGCGAGAGGCAGGCTCACAGGATGTTGCACAAAAGGGTTGGAACTACTTTAAAAGAGGTGTACGTGCGTATCGTGATTTGATTTGGAATGCACTAGCGTACTTGTTGCCTCTAGGTGCTAGTGCAATTCTTGTATTTACAGTTCACACGGTTTTAAGTTATACGTTTGCTCTTTCGGTAGAATATAATGGGCAAATAGTAGGTTTTATTGACAATGAGACTGTCTACGAGGATGCCCAAAATTTGGTTCAACAGCGACTACAGTCAGATGCAGACCGTTCCCAATGGGAAGGAGAGGCAACTTTTACATTGTCTGTGGTAAGCGATGAAGCTTTGTCCGATCAAGCTGAACTAGCTAACCGTATCATTGCCACTTCATCTGAAAAATTTGTTGAGGCCACGGGCGTCATGGTCAACGGCACTCTGGTGGGAGTAACGCAAGAAAGTGAAGCGGTAAATGAGGCGTTGGAACAAGCGCAGGCTCCTTATGAAAAACCGGGACAATCCGATTGGAGCGTACGTTTTCGACATAATGTGGAAGTAATTCCAGGTCTTTACTTTACCAATACCTTAATTTCTGCGCAGGAACTGGTAGATAGGCTGGTTGGAAATGCTCCGTTTACGTTGTCTGATGGTAGCACCGTTACAATGAATTGCTTGGAAGTGCAACAAATTCAACGGATCACTTATCAAGAGGAGATTCCGTATGAAACGGTTACCAGCCAATCGGCCGATTTAAGTTGGGGAGATGAAGTGATCCAGCAAGCAGGTGTGGCTGGGCAGACTGTAACGGCAGATGTTGTTTATGATATGAACGGTGTCGAGTTGCAGAAAGTGATACTTTCTCAAGAAGTTGTTTCAGAACCCGTTACAGAAATTATTTTGTATGGAACGCTCAATCAGTACAATGGCACAGTCGGTGAGCCGGGCGATGGGAATTTTATTTGGCCGGTTCCAGGCTATAGTGGTATTTCACGTGGTATGGGTTATGGCCATCGTGGATTGGATATTACCGGGGCCTATGGTAGAAAACGGAGCAGGTACTTCTAATTGGACTTATGGTTTGTTTGTCAAGATTGATCATGGCAATGGGTACACTACTTTGTATGCTCACTGTTCAGAATTGTTGGTTTCGGAGGGAGACTACGTCGTCAAAGGACAGCCAATCGCACGGATGGGCTCTACCGGAAACTCTTCTGGAAATCATTGCCACTTGGAATTTACCAAAGACGGCGTATTAACGAATCCGTACAATTTTATCAGTCCACCGTAATGCTCTTTTTATGCGCCGCAGGGAGATCTCCCTGCGGCGCTTTTTGGTATAACTATCAAACTAGATTTGCAAAATTTAATATTGCACGCTATAATATAAAGGCCTGCCTGCGCAGGTGTATTTTGGTAAAATGCATTAAAAATGAATTTTTACTTTTATTTTGATTAAAAGGCGTGTATACTAAAAGAGTTGTGACATACACTTGGTGGGGTCGGAACAGTTTCTCAAAGGAGAGTCGTAACGAGTGAAGAAATTTATCATTCACGGCGGGAAACCGCTGGTAGGCGAAGTGGAAATCAGCGGTGCGAAAAATGCGGCCGTGGCGATCCTTCCCGCCACCATTTTGGCGGCTGATAAATGTATTATAGAAAATTTGCCCAGCATCAGCGATGTAGGTGCCTCGGTGGATATTTTAAGTGCGATGGGTGCACAAGTTCGTATGCTGGACAAGCATTCTCTTGAAATCGATACAACGCATCTGCATGGGACAAGTGTACCAGATGATTTATCCCGGGCAATGCGAGCATCTTATTATTTTTTGGGAGCGTTGCTGGGACGTTTTGGCCGTGCGACGGTGGCTATGCCGGGTGGATGCGATTTAGGCCCGAGACCTATCGACCAGCATCTTAAAGCCTTTTCGGCGTTGGGTGCAAGGGATGCGGTAGACAATGGCATGATCGATGTTAGAGCATCTCGTTTAGTGGGCGAAGAGGTATTTTTTGATACGGTTTCTGTAGGCGCTACCATTAATGCGATGTTGGCGGCAGTGATGGCAGATGGTATGACTGTTCTGGAAAATGTGGCCAAGGAACCGCATATTGTTGATGTGGCAAATTTCTTGAATACCATGGGCGCAGATGTGCGTGGGGCTGGCACGGATGTAATTAAAATTCGAGGTGTCAAGCGCATGCATGGATGCACTTATTCCATTATTCCCGATCAGATTGAGGCCGGTAGCTATATGGTGGGAGCGGCCATTACCGGTGGGAATGTTTTGATCAAGAATGTAATTCCGAAACATCTTGAACCCATCACATCCAAATTGGAAAAAGCGGGAGCCGTAGTAGAAGAGTTTGATGATTCGGTTCGTGTCAGCCGTACAGGAGATATTGAACCTTTGAATGTCAAAACGATGCCTCATCCTGGCTTCCCAACGGATATGCAGCCCTTAATGTCGGTTCTGCTTACTCTTGCAAAAGGAACCTCCATTATCACTGAGGGAATTTGGGAGAATCGTTTCCGTTATGTGGATGAGCTTGCTCGCATGGGAGCGAATATTCAGGTTGCAGGACGTGTGGCAGTGATTGAGGGGGTTGCTGAATTGCAGGCAGCGCCTCTACGTGCTCCGGATCTTCGGGCGGGAGCGGCTCTTGTGATGGCTGCTTTGGCCGCAGATGGTATTTCAGAAATTGAGGATATTAGTCATATCGAGCGGGGCTATGAAGATATTGTTGAAAAGCTGCAAGGATTGGGCGCTGATATCAAACGTGTGGAGCGTCCGGCTAGCAATATGAGAAAAGTAATTTGAGGAAAGAGGAATCCTTCGGTTTGGACCGAAGGATTTTTTTCTGAGGGAGTTTTATGGCGCGTTTTACCACACTTTATTCAGGGTCGTCCGGGAATTGTGCATTTATCGAGGAGAATGGACGCTTTTTATTGGTAGATATGGGGAAAAGTTGTCGTTCTACGCTGACGGCGTTGAAGACGTTGGACGTTTCTCCGCGGGATTTGCTTGGAATTTTAGTGACACATGAACATTCGGACCATGTCGGCGGGTTAAATGTTTTCTTGAAAAAATATCCAGTTCCAGTTTATTCCAGTGCAGCGACTTTAGATGTTTTGGAAGAACGTGGAATTATACCGGCAGGTGTGTCTGCAATCGCGGTAGATGGCCGTGAAGAAGAGCTGGATGGCTTTTCGATTCAAAGCTTTTCTACAAGCCACGATTCCGTAGACTGTTGCGGATATCGAATTGTTACACCAGAGGGAAAGGTTGTATCGATTGCGACGGACCTTGGCTTTATAAGTGATGAAGTGATGGCAAATTTGTATTTTGCTGATCTTGTTGCGCTTGAATCGAATTATGATTTGAATATGTTGATGACGGGACATTATCCGTATTACTTAAAGATGCGAATTTCTTCAGAGCGTGGTCATTTGAGCAATGAAGAATGTGCACGTACTATTTTACGCCTGATGCAATCGGGGTGTAAAAATTTTAGCCTGTGTCACATTAGTCAGGAAAATAATACACCAGAACTGGCTTTGGCGACTGTACAGTGCATGTTGGCGACAAATGGATATATCCCGGATTCACAAACCAGAGTTCAGGCCGCTCGAAGACATGAGATATCACCGCTTTTTGAATTTTGAAGGGAGAGAACGCTTTGCAGTCAATCACCTTAATCGTTCTTGGAAAGCTGAATGCATCTTATTTTCGTGAAGCTGCAGCAGAGTATCAAAAACGCTTATCGGCTTTTTGCAAATTGAATATTGTTGAATTGCCGGAAGAAACAATTCGCGAAAAAAATGTTTCACAAAGCACGATTCAGAAAACGCTAGAGAAGGAAGCACAAGAGATCTTGCGTCATGTTGTGAGACCTGGCGTTTTGGTAGCGATGTGCATTGAAGGTAAACAGCTTAGCAGTGAGGAACTGTCCGTTTTTCTTGAACAGAGGGCAATCAGTGGAGAGGGAAGTGTAACGTTTGTAATCGGCTCTTCACACGGTTTGGCCGATGCCGTCAAGAAACTGGCGGACTATAGATTTTCAATGAGCAAAATGACCTTTCCGCATCAATTGGCACGAGTTATGCTGTTAGAACAGATTTATCGGGCGTTTTGCATACAAAGCGGAAACAAATATCATAAATAATAAAAAACAGCGCTCTGCCTAGTTTGAAAAGCAGAGCGCTGTTTTTAAATATCGCCGGAGCGACGAAGCTGCACCACAATGGTTACAGCAATTGGAACACCGAATAGGCCTACGATTCCAAATAGATAAGAGCCAACAAACATGCACATAAGAGTGACCAGTGGGTACAAGCCAATTTGCTTTCCTACAACACGTGGTTCGAGTGTTTGACGTACAACGGTAATGATTGCATACAATACCAAAAGACCGATTCCCAATGGAAAGTTTCCTAAAACAAGATTAACAACGCCCCAAGGAATCAAAATAGTTCCTGTCCCTAACACAGGGAGAATGTCTACAACGGCTGTACCGGCGGCAATCAAAATGGCATAATCAATTTGTAACAGTGAAAGTCCAATGCTCAGTTCGATAAACGTTAAAAAGAGAAGAATCGCATATGCTTTGCCGAATTTTAAAAGAACGTCGATGCCATGTTCCTTGATTTTGAACAGAACCTCTTTTCCGCGGGGTGGAATCAGGCCAACAATAAAGGACGTGATTTTGTAATAGTCTACTACACAGAAAAACGAGGCGATGATTGTAATTAAAAAATTGACTAGGAATGCGGGAAGAGAACTAGCGGCGTTGGTAGCAATGCTTAATGCAGCAGAGGAAATAGCGGCAATCAAATCGCCTAATCCGTCATTCATGCTTTCACCGATGCTTGCGATAACATCTCGTGTGGATTCATCAAATCCTTGCATGAATTGAAGCAAAATGTCTTGAACAGACGTAAGAGCAGGATCGATGACATTAGCATATACAGTAGGAAGCATTTTAAAAGTATCGCTTAAAAAGATGACAGCTTTGCTTCCTAAAACGATCAATAACGTGGAAAGAAGGATGTAAAAAACGATAAGTGTGAGTATGGCAACGACCCGACGGCTTTTTTGCGTTTTGTCAGAAATTTTATTGATAACTGGCTTGAGAAAAAACGCAATTAAAAATCCGACCATAAAAGGAAGAAGAATCGGGACAACATATTTTAAGACAATAAAAATAAGGCCAATAATGATACAGTAAAAGACAAAGCGAATGATGAAATTGCGCATTTTTTCAGTAGACATGGACGTTCTCCTTTGGTAAGTCTAAACTTATTATAGTAAATTTTTCAAAAAAAATATAGAATGCGAAGAAAAATAAGTGTAAAAATTATGCGAGAAAATAAAAAAACACTCCCTCTGAAAGAGGGAGTGTTAAAAGATGTTATGAAAGAGAGATTTCTTCGCCGTTTATGAGAAGCTTACTAACATTTTCTGGAAGCACAGGAATTCTAAAATCATGTTGAACGGTAAGAGTGGAAGTGCCATCGTCTTCAAATGAGAAGATGGTAGAGGAAACATAAAATTCGATCTCTTGGCCGTTTTCGTCGTATGCCTGCACCGTTGGAGTTTCTCCGTTCGCCTGCAGCCCTTCGCCATGAATGGATATTCCGAGGGGAGAAAGTGTCACTTCTGTATAGTGGACAGAATCAAATGTTATATCACAAGGGAAAGATGCCTGCTTGTAGACACTATCCAGGGTAAAAGTAACGTGCCAATTACCGCGTACAGCACTGCCGTAAGAAAGGGCATCGAAATACAGCGAAAAATCGTCCAAAGATTGGCCAGCAGGAACAGGCAGAATATATTCGATGTATTCACTATAATCTGCGTTCAGTTCTGAATATTGCTGCCCAAATTCTAAAGTCCCGCTTCCTGTATTTAATTCCTGTCCGTTGGAATCAAGCAAATAAAGATCGGCACGAGCATAGCGCCCAAGTTCGCTTATTTTTACTTGTACGTGAACAGAGTTTTCGACAAATCCGACAGCGGTGATTGTTCCCCAGGGAAGATTGGGGTTCCAACCTTCAGGAAGCTCAGATTTTTCTAACACCGGCGGCGTTACATCGCCGAAGGGAGAACGTCCGTCTGAAGTGTATACGACGGAACTGCCGTTAATATTAATGCCTTCCTGCAGTGCATATTCAAGGTTGCTTAATTCGCCAAGTGGATATCCGGTATTTTGACGGTGAACATTTTCCATTTCGTTTAATAGGGTTTTGACTTCTACGGTAATGGGTTTTCCGTCCAATTCGTCAATTCCATAACCGGACAGACGGTAGATGGCTATACCAGTGCTGGGGTCAAAGTCAACCATTGCAACATCACAAGGGCCTAAGGTTCCGGCAATTTGCAGATTGGACAAAACTGTTTTTTCATTGATACGAGATCCTTCCTGATCGCGTAGGGCGAGGTAAACAGTAACTCGTTCATCGTCATTTACAGCAGCCAATACTTGCATCTCGATTCCTTCAGATACGCAGGAAAGTTCTACAGGCTGCATCAATGAAGAAAGCTGAATGCCGGCTTTTTCAAAAAGACGCTGAAGGGGAGGAAACGAAGCTGCAAGGACACTTACACTGAAAACGAATGTAAATGCGGCCGCCACGGCCAACGCTACAACTTTTCTAAACGGATGGGTTTTGCGCCGTGGAGAGAGAAAAACAAGAGATGAGGTGTTTTCGGATACGTGCAATGCGTTCAGACGGCGATCCAATGCCTGTTGAATACGCTCATGGTTAGTCATCTTCGTACCAATCCTCCAATCTCTTTTTTAATTGTTCTCGAGCACGTTTTAAACGTACAGAAACTGTTGATTCGGGAGCCCCAACCACTTTTGCGATGTCGCTGATTTTCATGTCATGATAGTAAAACAGAAGAATAACTTCCCGGTAATGCGGTTTCAGACGCATAATTTCCAGTAAAAGAGTATCATCTTCGTGCGTTTCACTGCTAGTTGGAATTTCAGCCAAAACTTCTTGGACATTGACTCGGCGATGCCACGCACTGCGCAAATAATCTTTGCATACATTGATAGCAATGCGCATAATCCATGTTTTTTCACTAGAATTAGCATTGAATTTATCGTAATTACGATAAATTTTTAGGAATGTATCTTGAACAGCATCCTGTGCCAAGTGAACGTCTTTTAAGTAAATAAAACAAGTACGCAGCAATGTGTCGCCATATTCTCGTACAATTCGCTCCATATCGGGTGGGGTCTCACAAACCGGGAGCTGCGGTGGTGCCATTTTCGGCGTCACCAGCCTTTCTAATAATGATACGTTACAACTTGGAAAAAACTTTCACAAATTTTTAGCGTAAGAAAAGAACTTGTTAAAAACCAAGTAGTACTTTTCCATTATAACTGGTTTATTTAAAATAACAACAGGTGCTTGCGTGAAGGCATCTACGGCATTAAAATGGAATAAAACAAATAACACCCGGAAGGCGGTTGATATAGTATGAGAACCATTGTAGAGTTGTACGATAAAGAGCCTTTGGAAAATGTGTTATCGGCCTGTATCTTCCAGCCGGAAATGATTGTGTATATTTGTGACGCCAGGGACTCTTCCTTGCGAAAAGAAACAGCGGTGGAACGTTTTTTTAAAAGTAGAGGGCTACAGACAGTATCCAGATTTTACTACATCAATACCTCCGACATTAAGGCAATCGAGAAAACAATGGAGGCAATTTGTAAAGATTATCCGGACTGTGTATTTGATTGCACAGGTGGAAAGGATTTGGTTTTGCTTGCTGCGGGGATTTTTTGTCGAGAACACAATGTGCCGGCTTATTACATTGATATAGATCGAGGAAGGTTGTCTAATCTCAATGGCTGCGAAGGTTTATCTAGCCGATTTTGTATGCCGCAGCTTACAGCCGAAGATGTTTTTGCTTTGGCCGGAGCCAAGTTGGTTGGTTATGGCCATTTTACACCGGAAGAAATGGACGAAGATTTTGAGAAAAGCATTCCCGATGTGTGGGAGATTGTACTAAAAAATCCGGATGCGTGGGGGGCGACAGTCGGGTATTTTCAGGCGGCAAGTGTTGGAAAAAAAGATGAAGATTTGTTTGTTGATGCGAATACGGTTATTCGTGTCAATCAACAGATAACAGCACGTTGCAATGAGAGTATTTTGGAACGGCTTATGCAATGCGGGGTTATCTTGGATTTGAAAATAGAAAATGGGCATGTCCATTTTCGTTATCGGGATATTAAAATTAAAAAATGTCTTCAGAATCATGGAATTTGGTTGGAGCTGTACGGGTATTTGGCTGCAAAACAAAGCGGTCTATTTAAAGATGTACGAACAAGTGTCATAGTGGACTGGGATAATGCTCGCGGAAAAACCCCAAGTACGAGAAACGAGATAGATATTCTTGTAGTGCAGGGAATAACACCGGTTTTTATCTCCTGTAAGATGGGGGTGCCTTCGCCCCTGGCGCTGACAGAGATCAAGATTCTGAGCGAGAAATTTGGCGGTGGGCGCACAAGAACGGTTATGCTGACGGCAGCTAATGTGCATGAAGAAAATCGCCCGCTGTCCCAACGTGCAAAAGATTTACAAATTACACTTTTAGATAGAGGAAATTTGCAGCGAGGTGAATTTGTACAGAGCCTTCAAAGGGTTGTAGCTAAATAAGGAAAAAAGAGAGACAGCATTTGCTGTCTCTCTCTTTTTGTTAATCCAAAGGAATCGCTAAACAGCGTTCTCCGTCGAAACTTCCAAGCTGAGCACATACAATTTCCCCTTGTTTGTGGCCGGGAGCATGAATCAAAACTGGAATATATTCTTTGGTGTAGCCAGTGTAACGATCCTTGGCAACTGGCTTTTCTAATAAAACATCAACAGATTGTCCTTTGCGTTCCTCTATAATTCTGCGACGGACAGAATCCGCCTCTTTTTGTAAAATATGATTCCTCTCTGCTTTTATGGATTCATCGATCTGATTGGGCATATCGTAAGCGGGAGTGCCAAAGCGGCGTGAGTAAGAAAAAACGTGTACTTTTAAAAATCCAATTTCATGAACAAAAGCGATTGTTTCGGCGAATTCAGCATCCGTTTCCCCAGGAAAACCTACAATGATATCCGTTGTGAATGTAGCACTTGGGAATGCTTTGCGAAGCTTTTGAACCACAGACCGATACTCATCTGTGGTGTATACACGACGCATTCGCCGCAAAGTGGCGGTACAACCGCTTTGCAAAGAAAGATGAAATTGGGGACAAAGTTCGGGAACGGCTGCCAATTGTTGGATGCAGTAATCGTCCAATAGATCCGGCTCTAAGCTACCCAAGCGGATTCGTTCAATTCCGTCTATTTGTGATGCTCGCTGTACAATGTGCCAAAGACTGCTTTGAATATCTTGTCCGTAGCTTGAAAGATTAATTCCGGAAAAAACGACTTCACGGTATCCGGCTTTTGAAAGAATTGCCAATTCTTTTAGTACGTTTTCTTCCTGTCGGCTACGCACATTTCCGCGTGCGCGGGGAATAACGCAATAGGCACAGCGGCGATTGCACCCATCTTCGATTTTCATAAATGCACGTGTATGTCCGGCCAAAGCTTCCATAGGAAGCTCTTCAAACAAATCTTTTTGCTGATGAGGCGCAATATCTACAATACGCTCCCGAGTCTGCAAAAATTGAAGAACATCATCCAAAAGATGAGCGCGATTTTTGCTGCCAGTTATAACGTCTGCTTCCGTAGCGCCAGCAGCTTCTTCGGGAAATGCCTGCGGATAGCAACCGGTTAGTACAGTAACGGCCTCAGGGTTTTGCCGTTTGGCCCGGCGAAGCCACTGCCGGCTTTTTTTATCTCCACCGGAAGTAACTGTGCAACTATTTACCACGTATACGTCGGCCTCTTCCGTAGGGGCAGCCAAAGAAAATCCGTTTTCGCAAAATAATTGCATAAGCGCGCCTGTTTCGTTTTGGTTAACTTTGCAACCTAAAGTATAAAATGCAATTTTCAAGTCGTCACCTCATTATTTTGTAGTTTTATTATACAAAAACGCGGATAAAATCACAACCCATCCTCATATGATTGAGTGAAATCATCGAGGAGGGATATAGGTCATGAAAAAAACTGTCGTTTGGAAAAAACTGGCGGCGTTTATATTGGCGTCGGCGTTTGTTTTAAACTGTGCCCTGCCGACTGCTTTTGCACAGGATTCCACGGAGGGAACCGGTGCAGTACTGAATCTGCCCTGCCGAAACGCAATTTTGGTCAATATGGATACGGGAACGGTATTGTATGAACAGGGTGCGGATGACGAGGTTCCAATTGCATCGATTACAAAAGTGATGACCTTGCTTTTAACATTGGAAGCCGTGGAGGCGGGAAAGGTTTCCATGACGGATATTGTTCCTATTTCGGAGCATGCCTATAATATGGGGGGGAGTCAGATTTGGCTGGAGCCTGGCGAACAGTTTACATTGGATGAATTGATCAAAGCGATTTGTGTTTGTTCGGCAAACGATGCGGCCGTGGCGGTAGCGGAATTTGTAGGAGGATCGGAACCGGTTTTTGCTGAAATGATGAATGCCAAGGCGCAAGAATTGGGAATGGAACACACTCATTTTGTAAATGCATGTGGATTGGATGCGCAAGGTCATTATTCTTCGGCACGAGATGTTTCTGTTATGTCGATGGAATTGTTAAAACACCCAAAGATTTTGGAATATTGCGGAATTTGGATGGATAGTCTCAGAAACGGTGAAACCCAGATGGTCAATACCAATAAGCTGCTAAAAAGCTATCCGGGAATTACCGGATTGAAAACGGGAACAACCAATGGGGCAGGTGTATGCATTTCCGCTTCTGCCGAAAGGGACGGTATGGGGTTATTGGCGGTGGTGCTGGGCTCTCCCTCCAGCGCCGAACGTTTTGATGCCGCCACGCAGCTTTTGGATTATGGCTTTGCCAATTATGAAACTGCGGATTTTCCTGCGATTGCGGGGCAACTGCAAACTTTGCCGGTCAAAGGCGGAGTGGCACAGCAAGTATCACTTGAGTACGCGGTGCCGGAAAAGATTTTATTGAAAAAGGGAGAAGGGCAGACGTTGACCGCAGAGGCCACATTGCCATCGCAATTGGATGCTCCGGTCCCACAGGGAGAGAAAGTAGGAGAGGTAACCCTGCGAACAGATCAAACTGTTCTTGGAACCTATCCAATTGTTGCGACGGGTGAAGTTGCCAAAATGGATTTTTCAACGGCATTTTCTATGCTTTTTAGGGCGATATTTACTTTATAAAAATCGATGCCTTCAATTGACACCAGACAGACCTTCTGATATAGTTAATATATAAAAATTCAAGGTTCGGAGGTTTCTGTATGAGTGTCAAAATGAATGGCAAACATCTTGCTCCGTTTATCAACGAAGACGAATACACCGCGATTTTTCCGCAGGTGAAAGTTGCGCATGAACTGCTTCATTCGGGCAAGGGTCTGGGAAATGATTTCCTTGGCTGGGTGGATTTGCCGGTTAATTACGACAAGGAAGAGTTTGCGCGAATCAAAAAAGCTGCGGAAAAAATTATTTCTGACAGTGATATTTTGGTTGTAATTGGTATTGGTGGAAGTTACTTGGGTGCTCGTGCGGCGATTGAAGCGCTAAAGGGAACTTTGTATAACAATACTTGTAAGAAGACACCTCAGATTTTTTATGTCGGCAATTCGATTAGCCCTTCTTATTTGCAGGATGTGATTGCCCTGTGCGAGGGCAAAGATGTCTCTGTGAATATTATTTCAAAATCTGGTACGACGACGGAGCCGGCAATCGCTTTTCGTGTTTTCCGCAGTATGCTGGAGAAAAAGTATGGTAAAGAGGGCGCAAAGAGCCGAATTTATGCGACTACGGATAAGGCGCGTGGAACTTTAAAAGAGTTGGCGGATAAAGAAGGGTATGAGACATTTGTCGTTCCCGACGATGTAGGAGGCCGCTATTCTGTTTTAACGGCGGTGGGTCTGTTGCCCATTGCGGCTGCTGGCTGTGACATCGATAAGTTGATGGAAGGTGCTGCTGCTGCGCGTGAGGCGTTGGCTGTTTGTGACGAAAACAATGACTGCTATCGTTACGCTGCCACTCGTAATATCCTTTATCGAAAGGGCAAATCGATTGAGCTGCTCGCTTGCTATGAGCCAAACTTTACCTTGATGAACGAATGGTATAAGCAACTGTTCGGTGAGTCTGAGGGCAAAGATAAAAAAGGACTTTTCCCGGCTAGCGTGATTTTCTCTACGGATCTGCACTCTATGGGACAGTTTGTCCAGGACGGCGCCCGAATCATGTTTGAGACAGTTGTTGATATTAAGAATCCGCAAAAGGATTTTTACATTGAGACAAGCGAGGAGAATTTTGACGGTCTCAATTTCCTTGCTGAGCAAAACATGAGCGTTGTAAATCGTAAGGCGATGGAAGGAACCATTCTGGCACACACAGACGGGGGAGTGCCCAATGTGCTGTTAGAGGTCGATAGCCTGACCGAATTCGATTTGGGATATCTTATTTACTTCTTTGAAAAGGCATGTGCCATCTCTGGCTATTTAATGGGTGTGAACCCGTTTAATCAGCCGGGAGTGGAGAGTTATAAGAAAAATATGTTCGCTCTGCTGGGAAAACCTGGCTATGAGGACCGCAAGGCGGAACTGGAAGCGAAACTTCGTTAAATGCACCGGATGGTGTCAAAATAAAGGAGGCATTCCTATGATTCAACTGATTATTGGCGGCAAGGGTTCCGGCAAGACGAAAAAAATGATTGACATGATTAATGAGAGCGCTAAGACGACTCCCGGCAACATTGTTTGCATTGAGAAGTCCATGAAGCTCACTTATGATATTGACCACAACGCGCGTTTAATTGATGTGGATGAATATAAAATTGAAGGCTATGAAATGCTCTACGGATTCATGGCAGGCATTTTGGCAGGTAACTATGATATTGTGGAAATCTATCTGGATGGTGTGTTAAAACTTGGCAATCATGACATGGAAGGTTTGGGCACATTGTTAGATAAGGTGAACGCTCTGGCTGGCGACTCTGTAAAAGTGGTCGTAACTGTTTCGGCAGATATGGCACAGTTGACAGACGGTGTAAAAAAATACCTGTAATTTTAGAGTTACAAAATGCAGGGGCCAAAGCAGGGCCCCTGCGTTTTCTGTTGTCAGGAGTGCGCTTTTTTCTACAAATAGTATTGACAAATAGATGCTTTGCAGTTATAATAGCTAAGCGACCTTTTGAGGAGTGTGCGTATGCTTTTTGATGTCAAAAAGATTTTCAATGCATATGATGCACCTATAAAAGTAGAGGAAAAAATCGACCTTTCGCAGGAGAATTTTCCTGGCTATGAGGTGCGTGATCCTGTTCGGGCTATATTTGAGGCAGAACTCAATGGGAAGATTTTAGATTTTAAAATCTTCTTGGAAGCGCAAGTGGACTATGAGTGTGCGCGTTGTCTCGAGCCATCGCAACAGATTTTTCGTGTGGATCGAGTTTATCCGATTCGGGAAACAGATTTGTCTGATATTGACGCTGAATTGCCTTTTTTGCCGGATGGAAAGTTAGACACACACGAGCTTGCTTATTCCGAGCTTTTGCTCGAAGTACCGACAGTGCTGCTTTGCAGCGATGACTGTGCAGGGCTTTGCCCCATTTGCGGCAGAAAAAAACCATGTGCTTGCACGCATGAAACCAACGATGCCGTGGATGAAAGGCTATCCATATTAAAACAACTGCTATCTTAAATGATTCACACAATGAGGAGGTGCTTACAGTGGCAGTACCCAAGAGAAAGGTTTCCAAGGCAAGACGCGATAAGAGGCGCTCCTCCGTGTGGAAGCTGACTGCGCCCACACTGGCAAAGTGCACACAGTGCGGCGAGTATAAACTTCCCCATCAGGTATGCGGCAATTGCGGCTACTACAAGGGCAAGGAAATCGTGAAAAAGGAAGCGTAATTGGCTTCCCGCAGAAAGACATGGGGAAGGGGAACCTTCCCCTTTGTTTTTTATTTGGATTTTGTAGGAAAGGATGTGCCACGGTTGGCGGTACGCATCACAGGTGTGGAAAAAGGATCACCGGCAGAAGCGGCGAAACTTTCGGGTGGAACGTTGCTTTCGATTGATGGAAATGAAATCAATGATATGCTAGATTACGAGTTTTATTCATCCGGTTCCCATTTGGAACTAGCTGTGATGAGAGACGCGAAGCTGGAGTACCTGCAGATAGAAAAAGCAGAATATCAACCGCTGGGCTGCAATTTTGAAAGTTATTTGATTGATAAGAAACATTCTTGCAAAAATAAATGTATGTTTTGTTTTATCGATCAGATGCCTAAAGGCATGCGTGAAACGCTGTATTTTAAAGATGATGACGAGCGGCTATCATTTTTATTTGGAAATTACGTGACGTTGACCAATCTTAATGCGCATGAAATTGAGCGTATTAAAAAAATGCATATTTCTCCAATCAACATTTCTGTTCATACAGTGGAACCGGAATTGCGTGTAAAAATGATGAAGAATAAACACGCTGGAGAAGTGCTTAGTTATATTGATGAGTTCGCACAAGCGGGCATTGAAATGAATTGTCAACTGGTGCTTTGCAAAGGAATTAATGATGGGGATCATTTAAGAAAAAGCATTGAGAAATTGGCGAGTCTTTATCCGGCTATAAAAAGTATCGCAGCTGTGCCAAGTGGGTTGACCAAGTATCGAGAGGGGCTTTATCCTTTAGAACCTTATGACAAACAGAGTGCTTGCGAGGTACTGGACATTATTGACGAATATGGCGATCGTTACGAAAAAAAGTACGGTGTACGCATAGTTTATCCCGGAGATGAGTGGTTTTTATTGGCAGAACGCCCAATTCCTGAGGATCGCTATTATGGTGAGTATCCGCAACTGGAAAATGGAGTGGGAATGTGGCGTACCCTCCATGACGAATTTATGGGGGCTCTTCCGGATCAAAAATATCCAATTTTTTCACGGCGTATTGATGTGGCAACTGGAACGTTGGCCGCGCCTCTGATTCGCATGCTCACAGAGACCTTGCATTCGCTACATCCCAACATTCATGTGACGGTACATGCTATTCAAAATAATTTTTTTGGCGGGAACGTTAGTGTGGCCGGATTGGTTACAGGACAGGACTTAATTGCGCAACTTAAAGGAAATTTAAAAAGTCGGGTTTTAGGAATTCCCGAGGCGATGCTTCGTGAGGAAAAGGATCGCTTTTTGGATGATGTAACGATTGAACAGCTTGAAAAGGCACTGAAGGTAAAGGTTCGAATTATCCCTCAGAATGGTGAAGAGATGCTTCGGGAGTTAATTCGATAAAAAGAAAGGATTGTATATGTCGAAACCAATTGTAGCCATTGTAGGGCGTCCCAATGTAGGAAAATCGACTTTGTTTAATAAGCTGATCGGACAGAGATTGGCAATTGTGGAAGATACGCCGGGCGTAACAAGAGATCGGTTGTATGGAAATTGTGAATGGCAAAATCATAATTTTCTTTTGGTCGATACCGGTGGAATTGAACCGAGCATTGACGATGGAATTTTGCTGCATATGCGTCAGCAGGCTCAGCTTGCAATCGATACGGCACAGGCCATTTTGTTTGTTACAGACATTCGTGCTGGCGTGACGGCTCAAGATACAGAGATTGCAAATATGTTGATGCGTTCGGGCAAGCCGGTTGTGCTCGTGGTGAATAAGGTGGACTCTTTGGGTGCGCCTCCACTTGAACTTTACGATTTCTATAGTCTCGGCTTGGGAGAACCATATCCGGTTTCCTCTGTGCATGGACATGGGACAGGGGACGTGTTGGAAAAAATTTGTGAATATTTGCCCCAAGAAGCGAATGAGGAAGATGAAGATGATCGTATTACGGTTGCGGTTATCGGACGTCCCAATGTAGGAAAATCAAGTTTGGTAAATTTTATCCTCGGCGAGGAACGGATGATTGTTGCCAATGAGGCTGGCACGACGCGTGACGCGGTGGACAGCGATGTGGAAAATACTTACGGCAAATTTGTATTTATTGATACAGCCGGACTCAGAAAAAAAGGAAAAGTGGAGGACGGAGTCGAAAGATATAGTGTCCTGCGTAGCTTGGCCGCAGTTGAGCGTGCTCGTGTTTGTGTGATTTTGATTGATGCAACAACAGGTTTCACAGAGCAGGATTCAAAAGTAGCTGGATTTGCCCATGAGCAGGGAAAGGCATGTATTGTGGCGGTCAATAAATGGGATGCAGTTGAAAAAGACGATAGGACCATGCAGGAAATGCGTAAAAAGCTCGAAAATGATTTTAGCTTTATGGCGTACGCTCCTATTATTTTTATTTCGGCTAAAACGGGGCAGAGAGTGGACCGATTGTTTGAGCTTATTAAGTATGTGGATGGGCAAAATGCGTTGCGCGTCACAACGGGAGTACTGAATGATTTATTGGCTCG